>CAMMZE010000039.1 GCA_946529195.1 uncultured Lachnospiraceae bacterium | reverse complement strand
AATTTCTTTGTCTAAAAGTGTGTCAGAAGAGAACCGTCCCCAATGACACAGTCCCCTCGTATTATAGTACGAGGATACAAAAGCAGCGAGTCCCTGTCACCCTTAGACTTTTGTACAGACCTCTGCATAAAATCTTGCATCAGGGGAAGAAAGATCCACATATTTTTTAATTACTTCAAGTCTGCCGAGCAAGGTGCTCCGGTGAATGTACAGGTCTTTGGCAGTCTTTGTTGCATTGCATTCATTTTCAAGAAAGACTCGGAGCGTTTGCCAGTAATCAGTAGTTGTGGATATCTTACGCAATTGGCTCATGCCCTCTGTCAGCAGCACATCCTCCGGAACAGATTCCTTTATAAGACTGATGATATGGGGAACAAACACATCCTTCTGATAAATGAGGTTTGTTGGATGAGATATTTTCTCATTATTTAAAATGCTGTAAAGCATAGCCGCCTGTTTTCTGATCAGATACAGATCGGTAAAAGGCTCGCCGGCGATGGCTGTAAGATAAAAATCATCCAGCAGACGCTTAAGATCATTAAGAATGGGGGTAAAATCTTCCGGGCGGCTTGCCATAAACAGGACTGCAATGCCGTCGTTGTATTCAACCGCAATGGAATGGCGGACCGCTTTTTCCGTTGCGTCACACAAGTACTCCGAGAGTTCTACGGAGTCTTTTTTTATTGACTGAATATAAATGCATCTCCAGAAGATCGCTTCACTATCAGCAAGCCGGCACTCTTTTTTCATCCTTTTTATTGAAAAAGTCAAAGCATCGTCGCTGACCACCCGGTTTTCAAGAAGATCTTTGAAAATAGATCTTTCAGTGACGAAGGAATCATTGCTCAATGTTTTCTGCGCCTTGATCGTGTGCTGGACAAATTCCGAAAAAATCCTGAAAAGGGAATAATCATATTTCCTTATGGGTCTGAAGTCGCTGGACAATGCGCAGCTTCCGATATAATTGCTGCGGAGAAAGAAATTGATGCAGTAATTATCAATTCTTTTATTCCCCTTTTTTTCAACGTAGACAAATGGCTGCTTCTTCATAGTCAGCAGGTGGTAGCTCTGATAGAATTCCGAGACGATCGACGAAGGGACATTATCATAATTATGATTGATCTCGACGCGTCCGGCTGCGCTGTTGAAGGCGCAGAAACAGATGACCCTGAGATTTGAATCAACAACGGAGATCCTGTTTTCAAAAACCGGTATTGAAGCCTCCATAAGATCTTTGATCGTAGCATGCCGGGTCATCAGTTTCAGAAGATGCGTTTCCCAGCTGATGATACGGCTGATAAAATCCAGAAGAGCGTTGAAAACCGCCAGCGGTTCTCCGGACTGTACAAAAACAATAAGTGCGGGATCCTGCCTGTGTTTCAGGAATTCTTCTTTTGAGAAACAGATCACCATAGACTGCTTATCGTAACGAGTGCAAGGGATGTCGTCCGGACATACGAACAGATTTGAGGACCCTGCAGGGATAATGCCTAAAACAGGCAGGGAAACTTCGAAATCTGTTTTTTCGGTTGAGTGCTCAATGTGGTAATTGTCGTCCAGGTATTCAAGAATCAATCCTGCCGTCATGTTTATCATACAAATATACCCCCTACAAAGTGTAGTGTTTTTGCCTTTTTTATGATGCAGATTATAGCTTTAAAAGCCTGTTTTGTCAATGTTATAATGGAATCAACAAAATGTATGGCTGCAGCATACAGTAGTTTGGGAACGAAAAGAAACGGACACACTGCAAAAGGAGGACAGAATGATGACACTCAAAGAAAAATATGGTAATTGGGCGTTTGTTGCCGGGGGTTCAGAAGGAATTGGCGGTGCATGGGCTGAAAAACTGGCAAAAGAGGGAATGAATGTAGCATTCTGCGGCAGGCATGCAGAAACACTCGAAGAGAAAAGAGCAGCCCTGGAAAGCAGATACGGCGTTGAGACCAGACCGTTTATCTGTGACCTGGGGGATCTGGATGCATATCAGAAAGTAATAAAGGAAGTTGATGATCTGGACGTAGGCTTCTTTGTATATAATGCAGGCATTTCTGATAACGGATTCTTCGCCGACAGAGATATAGAGACAGAACTCTGGAGATTGAACGTTAATTCCAGGACATTGCTTGCTTTAGCGATCTATTTCTCCAAAAAGATGGTTGCGGCAGGAAAAGGCGCAATTGTACTGCCGTCATCGGGGGCGGGCGTCTGCGGATCACCGTATCTCCAGACCTATTCGGCTACCAAAGCTTACAATCTGACACTCGCAGAAGCACTGTGGTCTGA
The DNA here is from genome assembly GCA_946529195.1 of uncultured Lachnospiraceae bacterium. The sequence continues at coordinate 5,696 of CAMMZE010000039.1, read as the reverse complement.
ACTGGGTGAGTTCGGCGTAGATGTGATCTCACCGATCATCGGCGCAACGATCAGTCAGAACCTCAAGGTGCCGGTAGGAACGCCGGGCATACAGGCGCCGGAAGAAGTAGTTGAAGAGACACTGGCACAGCTTGGAAAGGAACCGACGGTAATCGTTTCTACGATCTATGATATGTTCAAAAACGCTTATATTCTTGAGGAACGGAAAAAAGTCATTGAGCATATCAAACACGAGGTACACAATCCTGAGGTGGCGGATTTCTTTACGAAGGGAGATCTGGATTCTTACACATCGAAACTGATGGAGAGAGCGTTGGACAATTGATCATTTTTGAACACAGATCGAACGCGGAAAGGAGAAATATGTCTGGATTATTAGAAGGTAAAGTTGCCGTTGTGACCGGATCCGGTCAGGGAATCGGAAAAGGAATCGCAATCGCTCTGGCACGTGAGGGCTGCAAAGTGATTACCAATAACCGTGCGCCGGGCGGTGAAAGCGCGAAGCATTATACCCCGGATATGATGCCGGCGAAGGACTGGGAGGAATACTGCAGCCTGAAAGGCGACGCGGAACTGACTGCAAATGTGATTCGTGCCGAAGGCCATGAGGCAGCAGCGTTTTACGGTGATATTTCTGATTGGGAAACCGCCGAAAAGCTTGTGAAATTTACAGTTGATACTTACGGGAGCATTGACATCATTGTCAATAATGCAGCGGGAACGAGCTCAGGCAATATTGAGACACAGACCCATGAAGGCTGGGATTCGCTGTTTTATTCAAGGGCAACAGGCGCATTTAATCTGATGCATTTTGCATTTCCTTACATGAAGGAAAAACATTTTGGCAGGATCATCAACATGGCGTCGGACGCATGGATCGGCCTTGTCGATAACGATGCTTACAGCGCTTCCACTGCAGCGGCCGTCGGCCTGACCTATGCGGCGGCAAAGGAACTCTATAGATACGGCATTACTGTGAACTGCATATGTCCTCAGGGAGAATCGCCTTCTCATGCGGTAGAGTACAGAAAAATGCTGAGAAGAGTTGAGGAGATGACCGGCAGAGCGCCTGACCCAAAGCTGCTTGAAAAAGTTGATGCGGATCATGGAAACCCTGTCGGGCTGGGCAAAATATGCACAGTGATCTGTGAAGACGATGGTGATTGGATCAACGGTGCTGTGTTCAGCGCCAAATCATCCGGACGCACATCTGTCTACACGATGCCGAGGGAGACAAACGAAATATTCCGAGGCTATGGCGTAGACTGGCCATATGAAGAATTTAAAAAGGATGTAAAGGAAAAACTTCTGGCAACAGAATATGAGAATCTCGCACTGAACCAGGGATGGCAGAGCAGAAAATAAGGGGTCCTGTGATATGATGCTTCAGACAAAAAACTTCAGGCATCCGTTGTTTATCGTTCGCGACCAGGTGCTGAGAGCATTTTTTCAGCGGGGATTTACAGTTTTCGACAGCGGTGACAGGAATTATGTGATCAGGCCGGAAGAAAACAGCTCTGTCTGGCATGAGCCTGAACAACTGGCAGCGTTAAGTGATGATCCAATCCTGTTAAACAAAGGGAAAAGCATCCTGAGGACAAGGCTTCTCAGTGAAAAATATGTTTGCGCCGGGGACAAAAAAATAGGAGCGGCGCCTGTGTTTTACAAGGGGGATCCACATTATCCGGGGCATATGGTCGTACAGGGGTTTGTAAAAGGCAGATCCGAAGAGGGGTTCTTTGAGGAACTTGGGATCCCGTTTCTGAAAGAATGCGGGGTTTCCGGCGCGTTGAAGAATAATGAAGGATTTGCGTTTTCCATTGATCTGGATGAGCTTGCAGTGAAGACGTTTTCTCTTGAGAACAGAGCGGCGCTCTTTGGCCGTAATAAGGATTTTCTGGAACGGTTCGAAGATGGCGGGGCTGCTGAAAACGGCTTTTTTGCCAGGATAGAAGGGCTTCTGAGGGAACTTGGGTTCCTCAGGATCAGTGAAGATATTTTTGCATATGACGGGATATACCGTAAGACAAATATGATCAAAGATGCATGGGACCTCAACAATTACGGATACAGGCTTGTGACTCCCGAGGGACCGTATGACCAGCTGCGTACTGTACCCACGCCGATGATGGAAGGTGCGCTGGCGCTGAACTATGCTGAAGGCAAAGGTGATCTGAAATTATTTGAGATCGGCCATGTCTTCACGCTGAGTGAAGAAGGATACATGCCGGATGAAAAAGATTTCCTGATCATCAGCTCATATGGGAACGGCGATCTGCAGGCGTTCGAGGCTGAGATCCGCACATTTCTTGAGCAGCTTGGCATCAGCGATGCTATTTTCGGACCGATCAGTATCGCGGCGGCATATAAATCGGATGAATGTTCTCTGATCCTGTCCAGAGCGGGTAAATATCTTGGCGGCAACGCGGGCCATATAAATCCTAAGGCATTGGATAATTACGGGATAAAAACGCCTGCTTATATGGCAAATTTTGACTTGAAGGAATTGTACAGAAATCTGGATAACAGAATGGAGATTTATTATGGGTAAGGAAAAATACAGAGTTGCGCAATGGATCACAGGCCATACCGGCAGGATCCAGTTAAAAAACATTATTGAACATCCGGATATGGAACTGGCGGCATGCTATGTTCATTCGGAGGAAAAGGTTGGAAAGGACGCCGGGGAGATCGCCGGGATCAGACCAGTGGGCGTAAAGGCTACAAACAGGATCGAGGACGTGCTGGCGGCCCGTCCGGACTGTATTATGTATTCGCCGCTGACCGGAATGTCAAATATAGATGAATTATGTCTGTTCCTGAAAAACGGCATTAATGTCGTGACGATCGTCACCGAGTTTTCCTTCCATTATCCAAAAGAACTTCCGGCGGATGTCAGGGAGAAACTGGAAGCTGCCTGCACAGAAGGCAAGGCTTCACTGTTTGCTACCGGCGTCAGCCCCGGATTTGTTCAGGAGAACCTGCTTATGGCAGTTCTTGGCCAGATGAGGCGTATTGACAGTATTTCCATCTATGAATTCGGCGATATGGTCGTCAGGGAGGATTCTCCGGAAATGATCGCCATGATGTTCGGCCAGGCACCTGAGGTCATGGCGATGGCAGAAAGCCAGGTATCCTATGGACAGCTGATCGGCTTCGGCCCGACTTTGAAAATGGTCATGGATTCCGTAGGCCTTCCGCTGGATGAGGTCACATGTAAGACAACATTCCCGACAGCCAAAGAAACATTCACCCTGGCAAAGACAGTGATCGAAAAGGGTAAAGTCGCAGCTTATCAGGGCGTGGTCTCCGGCTGGAAAGACGGCAAGGAACTGATCAGGTTCTGCTATAACTGGTATGCTACCAGAAAGCTTGACGGGGAGATCCTGCCGATGAGAGACGGCGGCTGGAGAATTGAAGTGGACGGAGATGTTCCGCACACGCTCGATATTTACTACGAGCGCGACGTTAAAAAATATATGGCGATCCAGCCGGGATATAACGGAAACATGGCAGTCAACAGCATTATTCCGACGATCCTTGCCGAACCTGGTATCAGGACGCTTGTGGACATGCCGCTGATCGTACCGAAATTCTGATCGTTAAAGAGGAATATCATGGGAAAAAAGTTCAGTAATCTTTTGTCCCCGGGCAGGATAGGAAAAATGTCGATGCCCAACAGGATCGTCATGGCGCCAATGGGGACCCTGAATGCAGACAAGGATGGCTATGTCACAGACAGGACCATTAAGTTCTACAAGGAGCAGGCCCAGGGTGAAATGGCTATGATCATCGTTGAAGCAACATATGTGGATGAATGGCTGAGTATGGGCGAGGATAACAGCCAGGGGCTTACCAGAAATGGTGAGGTCACAAAAATGGCGCAGCTTGCCTCGGTTATTCAGGATCAGGGCGTATATGCGATCCTGCAGCTGGCACATATGGGAAAACAGATCAGCCTTGCCGGTGAGAAAGAATCACTCGGACCGTCCGAAATGATCGATAAAAACGGAGGCGTTATGCCATTTCCGATTCGCGGGATCACCCGTGAGGAGATCCGTCAGCTGAAAGAAGACTATGCGGCGGCAGCATGGCGGGCAAAGATGGCAGGGTTTGACGGCGTCGAGATCCATGGAGCAATCGACCATCTGATCAATATGTTCTGTTCACCTTACTATAACAGGCGGACGGACGAGTATGGCGGCAGTCCGGAGAACCGGATCCGTTTCATGTGTGAGATCATTGAGGATATTCATAAAATGTGCGGGAAGGATTTCCCGGTTATTGCCAGGATCTGCGGCAATGACTTTACCAGGGACGGAATATCCATGGAAGAAGGCATTATCCACGCCAGGGAGCTGGAAAAGCGGGGAATCGTCGCGCTTCATGTTGTGGCAGGTTCTACGAGAAATATCAGGATCATCAATATCCAGTATGATAAACGGGGCGATTTTGTCGAGACAGCAGCAAATCTGAAAAAGGCAGGGATCAAAGTACCTGTTATTATTGATGGCGGGCTGACTACGCCGGAACTTGCGGAAAAGGTGCTCGCGGACGGCAGTGCGGATTATATCGGACTGGGACGGCCGATGCTTGCCGATCCTGACTGGGCTAAAAAGCTTTCGGAAGACAGACCGGATGATATAGTTCCCTGCATCAGATGCTGCAAAGGATGCGTCGGTACGTTGGAGCATTTTAATGCAGCCGCAGGACTGCGGTGCTCCGTCAATCCGAGATGCAACATGTCCGATTACAGGGAGATCATACCTGCGGCAAAAACAAAAAAGGTTTGTATCGTCGGAGGCGGTCCTGCCGGAATGGAGGCGGCCAGGGTGGCCTGCCTGCGTGGGCATGACGTCACGCTTTACGAGATGAGAAAGCTTGGCGGAACAATGCATGAGGCTGCTTTTGACCCGAAACTGAAGGAAGATATCGTGATCCTGACGGCGTATTACAGACGTCAGATGGAAAAAATGCCTGTTAGGATCATTCATGAAGAAGCAACGGCTGAAAAGATCATTGCCGGAGACTATGATGCGGTGATCATTGCGGCCGGCGCCGAGCCGATTTCGGCAAATGTCAAAGGCGAAGGACCGGCTGTGGAGATCGTTCATGAATATGCAGGACGCAGAGAACTTCCTGCGGAAGACGAGATCCTGATCGTGGGCGGCTGTTTTTATAACCTTGAGATCGCCTATGCGCTTGCAAAGGCAGGAAAACGGGTGACAGTCAGCTCACGAAGAGGGGCGTACGGCGGGAAAATGCAGCTTGCAGACGATGCAAGTTCTCCTATGCAGCAGAGGCTGCTTGGCTTATGCAGTCAGTACAAGGTGCAGTTTGAAATGTGCGTCAATCTGGTTGGGATCAATGAGAACGGCGCAGTGTTCCAGAATGTCATCAGTAAGGAAACAAAAACGGTTCCCTGTGAGCGTGTGATCATTTGTAAGGGGCTTAGAGGGAGAAATAAACTCTGTAAAGAGCTTGAAGGAAAAATCCCAAAGCTGTATCAGGCCGGGGATTGCACAATGTCTGTTCGGTGCGTGGATAAACGGGATATAGGCGATGCGATTCTTGATGGCTGGCGGGTAGGCGCAAGGGTTTAGCTGGAGAGGTGACAGGGGAGGTGACAGAGAACCGTCCCCCTCTTGCAATTATTGTTCATTCGTGCTATAAATCCATATTATGGCGAATGATAA
>CAMMZE010000038.1 GCA_946529195.1 uncultured Lachnospiraceae bacterium | reverse complement strand
AGTGTATATTGTTAATACAATTATAGCGGATTGTTATTCTTTTGTCAAACAAAAATACTGCAGAAAAGGGAAACAAGGTAAACTGCAGCACTGGCTGTCACTGCTACTGTAAAAAGACCTCTGCCCATAAAAGCAGCGACAAGAGCTGCAATAACGCCGCAGGCTGCGGCGGGCAGATAATCTGCCGCAAAAAACATGGCCGGGAAGGTCATCGATGCCAGAACGGCATAGGGTACATAATACAGGAAGGACCGGATAAACTGGTTTTCGATCTTATTGCGGAATATGATCAAGGGCGCCACTCTGGTCAGATAGGTAACGCCAAACATAATCAGCAGATAGATCCAGTAATTATGCTGCATATTCATCCTCCTTTCTGACCGGGAAGAGGGCCGCTCCAAACAGGGAGGCCGCTACCGCACAGATAATGATGGCAAATCCATCTGTAACAAAATCAAAGGCAGGAACAAAATGAATGATGCAGCTGATCAGGACTGCAAGAAGCACGACCAGCATTACAGATCTTTCCTTCTTCACAGCCGGAACAATAACCGCGATAAACATTCCGTAGATCATAACGCCCATGGCGTCGCTGACAGATGCAGGCAGAATATTGCCGCAGACAGCGCCGGCCAGGGTTCCGCCTGTCCAGCCTATATACGGAAGTATTGACAAGCCCGCCATAAAGGGAGCCTTGATCTCACCGGGCGTACTCATGGCGACTGCAAATATTTCATCCGTGATACAGTGACCCAGGATCAGGAGCTTTGGCCCTTTAAAAGACGCCGCCTTTTTCTGCGAAAATGAGATTCCCATCAGGGTATAACGGATATTGATTACCAGCTGGGTCAGAGCCATCTCCAGATAGCTGCCGGATGCGGCAATAATACCGATGCCTGCGAACTGTCCGGATGAAGTAAGATTGGTAAATGAGATCAATACAGCCTCCCACCAGGAGATCCCCATGGAGACGGCAGCGATCCCGAATGAAAATGCTACCGAAAAATAGCCGATACCGATCGGCAGCCCGCAGCGCAGGCCCTTGCGCAGCAATTCTCTACGCGAACTTTCCCTGCCCGCTCCGCTCATCGTGTCTCCTTGCAGCGTTTCCATGCCATGTAAGCATCACTGATAATGGATGCGTGATCACAGGCCAGATCTTCACAAGCTGCTTCTTTCACCTGAAGGATACCGGTCAGGGGATGCACCTGCAGCTTTCCGCTGATCGCAAGGACTTCCTCATCCCGTCTGAGCACCAGGCTGAATGCATCGCCCTGACTCTCTTCCCGGACATCAAACCACCTGGCATCGGCTGCATCATCACCCGCCAGAGCCTTCTGTTTTCCGTCAGATACTGCAAAAAATCCACGTGAGACTACCCAGGCTCTCGGATCTCTGCCCGGGGTACTGTAGAAACCGCAAGGGGCGAACTGCATCCCCTTCAGATGGGTCTCCTCCTCCAGTTCCCTGGCAGCCGCCTCCTCTGCGCACTCACCGGGTTCAACAAAACCGCCCGGAAGGGCCCTGCAGCCGATCCAGGGATGATTCTTCCTCCGGATCAGGAGAAGTTTCAGCTCCTCTCCGCTTGTTTCGAATATCACAACATCAACTGTCAGATAGGCTCCCGGATAATCCGTTGCCTTATATTTGCGCAGAAACTCAGCTTCCGTAAGCCCGTTCTGATCACGTTTTTCTTCTTTATTCATTCTTATCCTCCAGTCTGTCAGCCTATGCGGCATCCTGTCCGGATGCGCCTGCAAAGGCTGCAGTTTACTCCTATCCTGTCATACCATATAGCTCTTTTGATTTCAACTGTTTTTATCTTTCTCTTGCCTTCCGGGCAGGAAAAACATTGCATCCGGGGCCCATTACAGGTATACTGAGTAATGGATTGCATAAAGAAACGGAGTGAAACAATTATGATTCTTTCTTGTCATCAGATCAGTCTCGCCTACGGGATCGAGGTGATTCTGGACAATGTTTCCTTTCATATAGAAGAACACGAAAAAGCTGCGATTACCGGAATCAACGGAGCCGGCAAGTCGACCCTGCTGGATATCATCTCCGGTCTGCTCTCTCCTGACTCCGGTGAAGTCACCATTTCCAAGGGGAAAACACTAGGCTATCTGCAGCAGTACCAGGAGTTTGATTCGGACCTGACCATCTATGAAGCCCTGCTCCAGATCCGTCAGGATGTTCTATCCATGTATGACAAACTGCGCCGTCTGGAACAGGATATGAAAACTGCGCAGGGCAGCCAGCTGGAAGAAATGCTGGCCGCCTATGACAGGCTCAATCACCGCTTTGAGCAGGAAAACGGCTATGCCGTGCAAAGTGAAGTCACCGGCATTTTAAAGGGACTTGGCTTTGCTGAAAGCGAATTCGGCAAAAAACTGTCTTCCCTTTCCGGAGGTCAGAAAACACGCGTCTCTCTGGGCCGCATTCTGCTGAAAAAGCCGGATATCATCCTGCTGGATGAGCCGACCAACCATCTGGATCTGCATTCCATCGCCTGGCTGGAAGGATTTTTGCAGAATTATCCCGGCACCGTTATCATCGTGGCCCATGACCGTTATTTTCTGGATAAGGTTGTCACAAAGGTAATCGAGATTGAAAACCATCACGCCAGAATGTACCGGGGCAATTATACTGCATTTGCGGAAAAGAAAAAGCAGCTGAGGGAAGAACAGCTGCGCGCCTGGATGAACCAGCAGCAGGAGATCCGCCATCAGCAGGCCGTCATCGAAAAGCTGCGTTCCTTTAACAGGGAAAAATCAATCAAGCGGGCAGAAAGCCGCGAAAAGATGCTGGAGAAGATCGTCCCTGTCGACAAACCGCTCCAGATTGATGAATATATGCATCTTTCCCTGACCCCGGACGTGCAGAGCGGCAATGAAGTCATGCATATCGAAGATCTCAGCAAGGGCTTTGGAGATCAGATGCTTTTCCGCCAGATCCGCATGGATATCCGGCGCGGTGAAAAGGTTGCCCTGATCGGCGACAACGGCACGGGCAAAACCACCATCCTCAAGATCATCAACCGCATCATCCCGCCAGATACCGGCCTGATCCGGCTGGGCAGCAATGTACATATCGGTTACTATGATCAGGAACAGCACAATCTGGATCCGGAAAAAAGTATTTTTGACGAGATTTCCGATTCCTGGCCTTCCATGGACCGGACACGAATCCGCAGCGTTCTGGCCGCCTTCCTTTTTACTGGAGACGACGTGTTTAAGCGGATCGGGGACTTAAGCGGCGGTGAAAGGGCACGTGTGTCCCTGGCCAAGCTCATGCTCTCAGACGCCAATTTCCTGATCCTGGACGAGCCGACCAACCACCTGGATATCGCTTCCAGGGAGATTCTGGAAAATGCTGTCTCTGCCTACAGCGGTACTGTCCTCTACGTCTCCCACGACCGTTATTTCATCAACCGGACTGCCACCCGCATCCTGGAACTTTCTGAAAACGGTCTGGCCGGCTACGATGGCAACTATGACTACTATCTGGAAAAAAAGGATACGCCGTCTTTCTCTTCTTCTTCCGGCGTCAGCGTGAGCGAACAGACAGCCGGCAAAGAAAGTGTCAGCAGTGCCAAGCTGGATTATCATCAGCAGAAACAAGAGCAGGCACGAAAGAGAAAACTGGAAAACCAGATTAAAAAAACAGAGGCGCGCATCGAAGAGATCGACACGCGCCTGGCTGAAATAGATGAACTGCTTACACAGGAAGAGATCTACACAGATCCCGAAAAACTGCTTCCCCTGACCAAAGAGCGGGAAGCTCTGGATGAAGAACAGCTTTCTCTGATGCAGACCTGGGAAGATCTGCAGATGCAGCAGGAGGAAGATTCCTGATCAGTTGGCATAAACGATTCCCTGTTCGCCGTCCACGGTAACAAAGGCACCCTGCTTTAAAAGCTGTGTGGCATTGGCCACGCCAAGCAATACAGGTATATCCAGACTCATACCGACTATGGCGGCATGAGAATCCATACCCTCTTCTTCTACAATCAGTGCCGCGGCTGTCCTCAGCTGCGGCATCATGCTGTTATCCGTCTTTTTGATCACGATGATGCTGCCTGCTTTATAATTACCGGACAGACTGGCCTCATTTTCACATACACAAAGATTGCCGGAAACAATCTTATTGCTGGTGGAAACGCCCCGTCCCAGAACATGGCCCACCACATGGACCTTGATCATATTGGTCGTGCCGGATATGCCGAGCGGAATACCCGCCGTGATTACAACAACCTCGCCCTGACGGACGATACCGGCATTTTCTGCACAGTTCACAGCAATTTCAAAGAGTTCATCCGTATTATCTTTTTTCTCAATTTTGAACGGGGTAACGCCCCATGCCAGGTTGAGCTGTCTGCGGACCTGCTCATCCATCACACAGGCTACAATCGGAGACTGGGGACGGTATTTGGAAAGCATACGGGCCGTAAAGCCGGATTTTGTAACTGTCACAATTGCAGATGCATTCAGATCCAGCGCTGTAGTACAGCAGGCATGCGAGATCGCATTGGTGATATCCGGATCACCCGGCTGTCTCCTCTCACGAAGCGCATAGCCATAATCGATAGCCGCCTCCGTAGTCAGTGCAATTCTGGCCATGGTGCGTACTGCCTCGATGGGATATTTGCCCGCAGCTGTCTCGCCGGAAAGCATGATCGCGCTGGTATTGTCATAAATGGCATTAGCAACATCGGCCGCCTCCGCTCTGGTCGGTCTTGGATTATTCATCATGGAATCCAGCATCTGGGTCGCTGTGATGGCTACTTTTCCAGCCGCACAGGCCTTGCGGATCATGATCTTCTGCAGGGTCGGCACTTCTTCAAAAGGAATCTCCACACCCATATCTCCGCGGGCTACCATAATACCGTCTGCCGCCCGGATGATCTCATCAATATTATCGATTCCCTGACGGTTCTCAATCTTGGCAATGATACGGATATTCTCTCCGCCATGTTCTGTCAGCACCTTCTTCATGTCCAGAACGTCCTGCGCCGTCCTGGTGAAAGATGCTGCGACAAAATCATAGCCATTCTCCGCCGCAAATATCAGGTCTTTATAATCCTTTTCACTGATAAAAGGCATGCTCAGCTGACAGTTGGGCACATTGACGCCTTTATGATTGGACACCGGGCCTCCGTTTAATACGCGGCAGGCAATGTCAGTCTCTGTCAGATCCGTGATCTCCAGTTCGATCAAACCGTCATCAATCAGAATCCTGCCGCCGACCTTGACATCCCTGGGCAGATTCTTGTAGGTGATGCTGACAATATCCTGTGTCCCCTCGATTTCTCTGGTTGTCAGGGTAAAATAATCTCCCTTTTTTAATAAGACCTTACCCTCTTTAAAATCGCCGAGACGGATCTCCGGTCCCTTTGTGTCCAGCAAAGCAGCAACCGGCAATCCCAGTTCATCGCGGACTTTCTCAATGAGTTTCAACGTTACGAGATGTGATGCATGGTCGCCGTGCGAAAAATTCATTCGTGCCACATCCATACCGGCGAGCATAAGTTCCCGAAGTTTTGCTTCTGTATTACTTGCAGGTCCGATTGTACATACAATCTTTGTTTTTCGAATGGCCATGTTATCCTCCCTTTTTATAAAGCCGGCAAACAATCAGAAATCTGCCGGATAGATCTCCTTTTCCTTCATGGCGGCGATAGCTGCGCAGACCTGGGGCTTGTCTTCCTTATAGGTAACGCCGAACCACTTATCCGCCGATCTGCGGACCGTGACATCCGCTTTTCCGCTGCCGATCAGGCTGCTGACCGCGGAAGGCAGATAAAACTCCGCTTTCAGAGGGTTCTGCGGCACTTCGTTTTCCAGAAAACTCTCAAAAAGGGCTCCCAGCTCTTTGATAAATCCTGCTGAGTATCCCCAGAAATTCATGGAGACTGTTTCCTCCGGAGAAATATCCGTGAAAGTCTCTCCCCCGTCTTCCGAATAGGCCGCGCCATCTCCGCGCATTACAATATAAGTCCGCTCCTTGATACCGCGCAGATAGCCTCCCTCATCCACTGTACAGATTCCTCTGGATACCGAGCCATTCTCTGTAAGAGTATTGCCCAGTCTGTAACCAACCATGGCATAGTGCTGCTTGTCATCGTCTTCCCTGCCGGTCAGAGCGTCATAAATCAGAGAAAAAGCTTCCGGTCCATAGTAGTCATCTGCATTGATCACTGCAAAGGGACCATCGATCACTTCCCGGCAGCTGTATACAGCATGCCCTGTTCCCCAGGGCTTTTCCCTGCCCTCCGGCACCTGAAATCCCTTCGGAATATCTGTCAGATCCTGAAATACATATACTACCTGTACACGTCCTGAAATCCTGTCCCCGATGGCCTTGCGAAAAGCCTCGTGATGCTCCCTGCGAATGATAAAAATAACCTTCTTAAAGCCTGCGCGAACAGCATCATAAATGGAAAAGTCCATGATGATATGTCCCTGCTCATCGACCGGATCGATCTGCTTGAGTCCGCCATATCTGCTGCCCATCCCAGCTGCCATAATTACCAGTACCGGTTCTTTCATGCTCTGCTGCCTCCTGTCTCTGTGTGAACACCTGATGCCCCATTGCATCCTGTTTTCATTTTATCATCTTCCCCATGTACGCGCAATGCCTGATCTGCTGCGTGCCTGGGTCTCCCGCGTCTGGGCCTGCGAACCAGGCAGGGCGAGTCTGCCTGCCTGACAATCTCAGATAGAGGCAGCGCAAACATGTCTGACATCTGAATCAGCACGCCGATGGAAGGACGGATCCCATGTGCTTCCCAGAGGTGGATGGTATTGCGGTTGACCCCGAAATATCGGGCCATCTCATTCTGTGTCATATGTTTTTTAATGCGGTAAGTCCTGATGCTGATTCCAAGTTCCGTTGTCTTCATCTCATTCGTCATTGTCTCACCTCCTGCTCCTGTTTATACGAGTTTTTCGTTTTGGTCCCGACGAATTTTGTCGAAAAAGAAAAGACTCCCGATCTCTTTCGAGAATGGAAGTCTTTTGTATCTCTTATTCCTTTTCATCCTGGCTTTCCTCAGCGAATACATCGCCGTCATCGTGAAAGTCCGCGAACTCTCCATCATCATCCCCGGCGAAGATATCACCGTTGTCAATGAATCCGGCAAATTCACCCTCCTCCTCTTCCGGAGTATACTCTGCCTCAGAGATCTCCGTGAGCAGTTTCTTCACCATATCCACATCTTTTTTCGGTGTATACTTCTGGATCACTAAACAGATGGCTGCAATCGCAAAGAACAGGAGGGACCGCAAAAAGCCTGCTCCCATCGCCAGCTGTGAAACGCCGCCGAGGATCATCATGCCTACTGCAAACCAGAGGAAGATCACCGCTTCTTTTTTACGTGTAAAACGACCGCTGATCCGGCTGCCGCTGCCCTCCGGACGAATCTTTCCTTCAAAGCGGGTGGCCAGATAGATTCCCGAACCGTCCCGGTGCAGAAAAACCATCACGTCGTCTCCGCTGTGGAGTCCGTAATAGCAATTGGAATTGCCGTAAGCACCGCGGTTTTTAGAATTAAGCACTACGACTCTGGAATCCCAGATCTTAAGCCAGGTCTCCGGATCGTGTTTGCTTGTCACTTCATATTTACTCATATATATAAGCCTCCGAAAGATTGATTTCCCTGCATGGCAGAGCCTGTATGCACCATTTTACTAGATTTTTATCGTCTTTTCAATGATAACAGATATTAATTTTATCAGTTTTTGCTTTTTGCCGGAAACTGTGTTAGACTGAGTAAAATCTGTTATTCACGGGGGTTTTTATTCAATGAAAGAACTGACAGTAGGATTTATCGGCCTGGGACTGATTGGCGGCTCTATCGCCAAAGCACTGCGCAGAACAAGTCCCGGCATCCGGATGATTGCGTATAACCGGTCTCGGGAAAGCCTGGTCGCAGCCATGGCTGACGGCACGATCAATGAAGCGACCGATCAGATTGACGATTCCTTTGCCAGATGTGATATCGTGATCCTCTGCATGCCCGTCTCTGTCAATATCGCCTGTCTTCCTGTATTGAAAGGCCTTCTTCCCTCTTCCTGCATCATCACCGATGTAGGCAGCGTCAAAGGCAGCATTCAGGACGCAGCGCGCCG
>CAMMZE010000037.1 GCA_946529195.1 uncultured Lachnospiraceae bacterium | reverse complement strand
TACCTGGCAGGCTCCGGAGGAAAAAGACTCCACACTGCTGCCTTTTTCGGCCACTCCGCTTTCAACCAGATAATTTACGATCCGGGCTGCGCCTCTGCTGCAGGTAAAGGGCAGCAGATAACGACGGGTGACTGCCTCCCTGCGTTTGGCATTTTCCTCCCGTTTTCGGAAAGAAGCCAGAATATCCCGGTTTGCCGCATGTTCTTTCAAGTTCGTGCAAAGCCTCTTCCAGGCAGACGGATTTTCACTGTAACGCTTCCACAGATCCTTGTAATCTTCATAAAACTCCGGCTGCCTGCCGCCGCTGCCGGAGGACCGGCGCACGGACGCCATATCAGCCACCGTGATAAAGTTCTTTTTCCGTATAAAACGAAGCATGACAGAGTCAGGGGATGTGGTAAAGGACATCGTTTCTGAATCATAGCTGTAACTGGGGAAGCGGCTAAAGAGCCCTGCCCCCTCCAGAATCCGGGAAAGTCCGGTCTGGTTGCGCTCCAATGCAAAAAACCCTTTGCCCCGTCTCCTCTTGCTCAGATAAGCCTCCAGTTCTCTGATAAAGGCTCCTGTATCCTCTGCCTTCATCATTCTGACCCGGCGAAGCCTGCCGCCGGAGAGTTCCCGCAATCTGTCTGCTTCCTCCTCTTCAGTCCCGGAAAGAATATTGCCCCGGCAGACCACGATCAGGGCAGCCTCTGCCCGGATTTCTTTTTTCTTCATATAGGAAAAAATATAGGGAAGGCTTCTGCCGAGTTCTGTCAGATCCTGTTTCTTTTCCGCAAGAAACAGATAGAGGATTCTTGCAGGGTTTACTACAGTCGCGGAAGCGACATTATGGAAATCCTCTGTGCTGCCGCCCGTTTCAAAGGGAATGACCAGGCAGGCATTTTCCGTATATGTCAGAATAAACGGAATATTTTCAATCAAAGCCGCGTCATCCTGCTTCCAGTCCCGGTACTGAACACTCATGCGGATAGGGTAAAAGAGCGTCTCAAAAGCATTAACCTGCTCTTTGAGTGCCTTTTTGCCGGACTCCGTCAGCCCGTCAGCCGCTTCCAGGAAGTCTTCCCGCAGTCCCTGATAGAGCTTTCCTTTGCCGCTGTCTCCATTCCAGATGTCCTGCAGGCAGGCATACCATTCTCCAAAGGCCCTGCAGGCAGATCGGTCTCCTTCTATCAGCATCCGGATACCCCGTATAATGCTTCCGTTCAGCAGATTCTTTTTCCGGATATCCTCTGCCTTGCGGACATAGGCCCGGTGCAGGTCAACAGACATACGGTCCAGATCATCCAGCTTTTCCAGATCGCTCTCCGGCGCATGATCCCACATGGCATTGTCATTGGCTGCAAACTGGGCTGCAAGCATCTGATCCGGACGGCTGCGCCGGATGCAGAGGTGGCGTTTTGCCCGCTCATCCCTGGTCACACCGTCTGCGCACTCCTCCGGGTCCTGAATGGCCCGCCAGCCCATGCAGAGTTTCTCCGTCACCCAGCGGCGGTGCTCCAGCCAGATCAGCTCATTCTTGACCGGATTATTCTTCTTGCCGCTGGTCAGCCCCCTGCCTTCGGTCAGCACAGCTGCCTTGTAGGAACCGGTCTTGTCCAGGTCGATCCCGATCCCATACAGCTTGTACTTGAGCGAAAGAACGTTGGCAACGCAGGAATCGTGATTGTAAGGGCGCAGAAAGTCCGCCCTGACAGACCGGAAGTCTACATTCAGATTTTTCTCCCAGATCAGATGACAGTTGAAGGCCATCCGCTCGATTTCCGGATAGAGCGGGTCCTTCTTGATATCTGCGCTGACAAAGACCGGAAGAATGCCCGGATATCTCCTTGCCGGGAAATGCTCTCTCTCGCACACGCAGCTGACCTGACAGGAAATCTCCAGCAGCTGCAGGGCTTCCCTGCAGGCGCCGGCTGCCGTCTGACTGGCCACATCATCGCCCAGTGCCACAAAGATATAGTGGGGCTGCTCTTCTTCTTCCAGATCGCAGAGATAATTCTGCAGCAGGTCCACATTGTTTTTGCTGCTTTTTTCTGAAAAACTCATCTGCAGAAAGCGGACGCTTCCATAGCTTTCTTCCTGACCGGCCAGTGACCCGTCAAAATCATAAAAGTCTGCCAGCTGGGGTCTGTCTGTCAGATAGAGGGTCTTATCTTCCAGATCGTCTGTCAGAACCGTGACGGAAAGCTTTTTCCCGGGCAGCTGGCCCACCTGCAGGCAGGCATCCAGAAACTTCTGCCCGACGCTTCCGAATCCGGCAAGCACGATATTGAGCACCGGAGCCTCCTCCGGCAGATTCAGGTAAAGGGGATGCTTATACAGGTGATACTGAATGGCCAGATACGAATTTTTCACTTTTTCCCGGTCCAGGACCCTGAGTGCATCCTGCAGGACCCACTGGTCTCCGTTTTTGGCCTTTTTGGCGATTTCTGAGGGGAGGGCATAATACAGAGCCGACTCCAGATCTTCCAGCTGCTCTTCGCAGCACTGGTAGCGGCGGCCTCTCCTGCACAGGCTCTTTTCCAGAATACGGGTCAGGGCATCGCGCAGTCTGGGATGGGAATTGGCTTCGGATGCGCAGACCAGATCTGACGTGTTGACCAGTTCCCTCAGCTGAGGATAATAGTCTTCCCGGTAGAGATATCCGCTGCCTTTTGTCTCATCAGACCCGGCAACCGCGTAAAAGAGTGTGGCGCCGATGGCATAGATATCGGTCAGATTGGCGGGCCGCTCATAAGCCGCCTCCGGCTCCAGAAAACCCTCTGTCCCCATGCCCTCTTCGGGCGGATCGAAGACAGAGCAGATGGAATCCACATCAAACATGGACAGGGTCTGGGTGAGGACCTCGCTGCCCCGGCGGATAAATCCGAAATTGGAAGGCTTGATATCCCGGTGGACCAGGCCCTCCTTGTGGAGCATGCAGATGCATTTGGCCAGAGATTCTACAGCACGCAGAGCGATCACCATCTTCTGCTCCGGGGCCTCTGTCGGCTTTTTATGGATCTCATCACAGAGCTTTTCAAAGGATTCCAGCTTGCTGCTGGTCCAGATATATGCGGTCCCGGTGATGTTTTTTTCTTCATCACAGCCATAATAGATCTCAAAGTCCGGAATAAAGGTCTCCAGTTCCGGGTACTCCTGCTTCTGTTTTGCCGCGATCAGCATATGGTAAGCTTCCAGATACTGTCTTAACTGGTCTGTAAACTGGTCCCTGGCAGCCTCAAGCCCTTCCGGAAAGATCAGCTGGCCCTGGGCATTGCGTTCTGCGGCAATGGCTGCGCTCTGCGGATAAAATTCCTTGAGGATTCCCCGTCCGCTTCCTTCATGGTAGGCCTCATAGCAAAGAGAAAAAGCGCCTTCGCTTACTTTCTTTACGATCCTGAAGCGCCTGGTAAACCGTTTTCCATCGCTCTCTCCGCACACCAGAACTGAATCTCTGAGGGCTTTGCGTTCGATCATGCCGCTTTCCTCCTTGCCATATTGCATAAATCAATGGATATGAAACTATAATCATCCTCGCAGGACTGACTCTTCAGAAAATCCCGCAGATCTGCGTACCAGCGGCCCCTGATCATGGTACAGGCATCCGCCTTCAGACTGCCTCCTTCAAAGAGCGGGGCCCAGGCCCCGTCGGAAAAGACAAAGACGGCCTCCATTCCGCGCAGATCCAGCAGGCCGGTGCGCATTGCGCGCTCCGCATGCTCTGTCATGGTGACGCAGCAGCCCCCGCTGCTGTCCGGGGGAAGCTGGGTGATCTGGCATTCCCCCTGCCGGACGGTCAGGATCAGGCTGTCTCCCAGACTGCAGTAAAAAAGCTTTTCTGCCTGCCTGTCACAGTAGACTGCCGCCAGGGTGCTGGCATATTCGGTCTCCGGATGCTTCTGGCTCCGGGCCAGCAGCCGCTGCCTGTACACGACATGGGATGTAATAAAGTCTGCACTTTCCTTGTGGCCGGCATCCAGAAGGATGCCTCCTTTTTGCAGCAGCAAATCTGCAGCCGCATCCGCGCAGCAGGCTGCCCCCTGCCCTGACCACTTGCAGGCGGATACGCCGTCCGCCAGAGCAATCACGGAAACAGGTCCCTGCTCCCGGAAGGCCACTGCATCCTGGTTTTCCTGCCCTTCCCGCAAATGCCTTCTCCCGATGCCGCTGTAAATCTCAATCAAATCCCTGCGTCCTCCGTCATTTTCTGTCTTTATTCGTTCAAAAAAGCATAGGAAGAAAAGATCACGACAACATCGATGATATTTCTTCCGCTGACCGGCTGATAACCGGCCGGCAGCAGATGACTGTCCAGTCCGTTCTTGAACAAACGGAAGATTTCTTCAAAGCTCTTGCCCCTGACATCTTCATCTGCCTCATAAAAAGCATTGAAATAGTAATAATAGGCGACAAGCATACAGGTCCTGGTCACCCCTTTGGATGAAGAGACATAGAGGGCTTTGGTCCTGACTTTGGAGGTCTCTGCCCTTTCTTTGGCCAGGTCTGCTTCGCTGACTTCTTCTTCTACCGTATTGCCCAGGTAATTGTTGATGGCCTGCAGAAGTTCCAGATACTCTCCGTAAGCCTCCTTGTCCGGATGGCCGAACTTGTCAAAGGAAGCAAGGTCTGCAAACCAGAGCCCGTAATTGCAGGTCTCCAGCGGCACATCCAGATCTTCCAGGTCCTCCAGGATCTGCCGGTAGTGGCGGTATGCCGTTTCCTGGCCGCTCTCCAGCTGCATTTCTCCCATCTTGTCATCCACCGGTCCGGCGGCTCCCATATGGGTCCCTGTGTAGGTGTCGCAGTTATAATTCTGCAGCAGGTAGTTTTTGAAGTCTTCTTCGCTCCATTCCATGACCACTTCTTCGCGGGCTGCCGCCGGGTTCAGAATGTTCTCTTTATAGGCGGCCGTTCCGCGGGGTTTTTCCTCAGTCTGCGCAGGACTGCCTTTTTTGAAGGCCGCTTCCATGATCTGCCGGATCATCTCCGCGGACTGACGAACCTTCTCCTGCGGGGGAAGGGGGCGCCTGATATAGTAGAGATATACCATTTCCGCAAAGTTCTTGTAATTGATGCCCTGCCCGGAAGGGTCTTTCTCAAAGTCGCTGCTCCTGCTCCGGTAGGTTTCGGTCAGGAAGCGCATCAGGTTGTTGGTATAATAATCTGTAAAGAGATTCTTCTCGATGTCTCTCTCATAGTCGATCTTCTCATCCGGCCGGCCCGCGTAATAGGTCATGCCGTAAACCATGGCAAAGAGATACAGATCCTTTTTGGTGGCGCCTCCCTCACGGAACTTTCCGCCGGCCAGGTCATCCGCCGCCTTGATCAGGCCGAACTTTCCATCCGGTTTTCTCTGGGCCTTGGTCGCGCTTTTCAGGCCCTCAAATACACCTTCATCCAGGCAGGCAAGGACCTGGTCCGTTTCCGGAAGCTTTTTGGCCCCGGTCTTCTTTTTCACATAGTCCTGGATGGTCCTTTTTCCGCTTTTGCCTGCAGCAGACAGGTAGTCTCCGTATTTGATAAACTGCAGGAGAATGCGCAGGCGCAGGGAATGGTCTGCCCAGCCATCCTCCGGATCCTCCAGACGGTCAACGATCCTTTTCATGTAGTCTTCCGGCTTGGGATATTCCTGATAGCGCTGAAAGAGCGCCTGCAGGAGTTTTTCTTCTATTTCATCCAGTTCCGGGATCTTTGCCTCATTTACCAGGCTTTCATAATAGGACTGGTCCCTGCCTTTCTCAAAGGGAATCCCTGTCTGCTCCAGCATCAGGTAAAGTCTGGCCAGGACACTTGGTCTGGCAGAACTCTTTCCTGCCCGGCGCAGCTGCCTGAGCTGGCAGATAAAATCATCTCTGGTATACAGGGCCTGAAACTCCTGCTCCAGCTCATCCATCACCTTTTCCAGCCGTCTTGTGATCGTTGCCATCACGGATATCCTTTCTTTATTGCAAAAAGCGCTCCCTTTTTTCTTACAGGAACACTTTACCACTTGTTCTTTTCTCCCCTGCGGAGGGGAGTATTTTTACAGTATTTCTTTGCAGGCGTCTGCCAGGCGGGCGAACTGGTCCAGTTCCAGGGCTTCTCCGCGCACCATCTCCGGCAGGCCGGCCTTCTGGATGGCGGCTGCTGCCTCTTCTTTGGAAATGGAAAGCCTTGCGCTGCCTGCCAGAGCGTTGACCAGGGTCTTTCTCCTCTGCTCAAAAGCTGCCCGGATCAGGCTGAACATGAGCTTTTCATCCTGCACAGAGACCGGCGGCCTGTCATAGCGGCTCAGCCGGATGACCACAGAGTCGACATTGGGCCGGGGCATGAAGCAGTTGCGGGGCACATTGGCCACGATATAGGGTTCTGCATAATACTGAACCGCCAGGGACAGGGCTCCGTAGTCTTTGCTGCCCGGTCCGGCCTTCATGCGGGCTGCCACCTCTTTCTGCACCATAACCGTGATGGAATCCAGAGGCACATGGCTCTCAAAGAGGCCCATGATGATGGGCGTCGTGATATAGTAAGGAAGATTGGCAACCACCTTGATGGGTCTGCCACCGTTCTCCTCCTCCACCAGGGCATTCAGATCCAGCTCCATGATATCTGCGTTAATCACTCGGACATTGCCGCACTCTGCCAGGGTCTCCTCCAGGATGGGCAGGAGATTCTTGTCGATCTCCACCGCGACCACCTTTCCGGCCGCCTCTGACAGATACTGGGTCATGGTGCCGATGCCCGGCCCGACCTCCAGGACCATATCCTCCTTGCTGACCTCAGCTCCTGCGATAATCTTTTCCAGAACATGCTCATCAATCAGAAAATTCTGCCCGAATTTCTTGCGAAAGCAAAAATCATATTTTTGTATCACCGCGATCGTATTCTGCGGATTTACCAGTTTTTCCATATTTTCCTACCTGTTTCTTTTCAAAGTCTTCCGTCTTTTTAGATTTCTTTTAGAAGATGTACACAAAAGCTACACATTTCATTTGTATACTTTAACTATCAAAACAAAACACAGTCACGAAGACAGTGAGTGCGAAAGCACTTTTTCATATAAATTGTGTATTTTCTTTTTCATAAAAACGGGTGCGGCTGCCTGGCCGCACCTCCTCCAAAACTCCAATCCTTTCGGAAAGACCTCCCTTTGGGGAGGTTTTTTTCATGCGGCAGCTCTTTACTAGTCTTTCATGCGATAGAGCCGGAGGGCATTATTCCAGGTGATTTCTTCCACCTCTTCCCTGCTCATTCCCTTGATCTGGGCAAAGGCCTCCACAACATAGGGCAGGTTGAGGGAGCTGTTTCGCTTGCCCCGGAAGGGTACCGGGCTCAGATAGGGGCAGTCGGTCTCCAGCACCAGGCTCTCTGCCGGCGCGTAGGCCACCACTTCCTTGAGCACCCGGGAATTCTTGTATGTCAGGACACCTCCGATTCCCAGGAAAAATCCCATGTCCAGATACTCTCTGGCGATCTCTCTGGGATAGGAAAAGCAGTGCATGACGCCGCCCACATCGCGGATGTTCTCCTCTTTGCCGATGTCCAGCGTGTCCTTGGCCGCCTCCCGGGAATGGATCACGATGGGCAGTCCCTTCTCTCTGGCCAGATCGATCTGCCTGCGAAACCAGACCTTTTGCCGGGCCCGCTGGTCCGGATCTTTGATCCAGTAATAATCCAGGCCGATCTCCCCGATGGCAAGCACCTTCTCATGGTCTGCCATCCTGCTGACGGCGGCCAGATTTTCCTCATCCTGTGCCGGATCCAGACTCGTAACGGCGTCAGACGGATGCACCCCCGCCGCCGCATAGATAAAATCATATTTTTCCGCCAGCTCTATACATTTTTCGCTGGTCTTTATATCACAGCCAATATTGACGATTCTGCCGATCCCGCCGGCCTGCATGGATGCCAGCAGCTGGTCCCGGTCCTCGTCAAACTGTTTCTGATCATAGTGCGCATGTGTATCAAAAATCATGTCAAACCTCCAGAGGGAGACAGGGGACGGTTCTTAAGTCTCCCTCCCTGTTTTCTAGGGGGAGACTTAAGAACCGTCCCCTGTCTCCCCCTCCTTTTCTCTCTATTATATAATATGCATTTTCTCAAAACAATGGTATAGTATTAGTATCTGACAAGAAAACGATTTGCTATGAGGGAGGACCTGCCATGAAAGGAACGATTCGCTCTTTTGCTGCCCTGCTGCTTCTTTT
>CAMMZE010000036.1 GCA_946529195.1 uncultured Lachnospiraceae bacterium | reverse complement strand
GGCAGAATGCGGCGGCCTGATCATCGGCGGCAGCTTTGGCGGAACCATGGAAAATTGTACAGCCAAGGGAACTATTATTGCCGAGGGCAATGAACCGGTTGGACTGGGCGGCATCGCGGGATGCCTGGAAATGATGGATTCTGTGACGGATTGCACAGCTGATGTTGAAATTATTACGGAGAAAGGAGGCCACGCAATCGGCGGCCTCTGCGGTTACAGCGGAACCCATTCCGTCGGAGATATCGCCCTTGCGACAGAAGGCGTCGAAACACATGAGTACCCTGGAATTATCCGGAACTGCCATGTGACGGTTAAAATGAATATTCCCGGAGCAACGCATGTTGGCGGTCTGGTTGGAACAGGACTGTATTATTATGGCGAGGAGACCGCATTTCAGGTTGAGGATTGCTCTGTGAATGGCGAGATCGCAGGTGCGGTGACTCCAGGTGCGGTTGCCGGAAGGGCCGAGAATAGTGTCATCACAAGCTGCGAGGCAAATGTCACCCTGGATGGCACGGCGCTGACGGATGAGGTTGGAACAACCGACCGAATGTATGAGAGCGGCGACCAGGGCGAGGAAGAGAACGCAGAGGAGCCGGCGGCATAAAGGGAAAAGAGAGAAAGAGAAACGAATATCGTATGCACGTGCGCAGTAAAAAAATCTGCGTGCGTGCATATTTTTTTAGTGATAACATGCATAATTGAGAACAAAGCAGGGGATGCAGGGAAATCGTGTTGACGAAGATTTTGATGTGTTTTATAATATAATGTAACTGACCAGAAACGGGCGGGTGATTTTTACCGCAGAAGCTGGCAGGATATGCATTAGAAAGCAGGTGAACCTTTGATTAACAGTATGACAGGCTTCGGCCGGTATGAGAGCAGTGAGCAGGACCGCAAGCTCATTGTCGAGATCAAGAGTGTCAATCACAGATATTGTGACATTACGGTCAAGATGCCCAAGAAGCTTAGCCAGTTTGAGAGTGAGATCCGCAACATCGTTAAGACCTATGTCCAGCGCGGCAAGGTAGATGTGTATCTCACCTACGAGGATTCCATTGAGCAGAGGGACACGGTCAGGTATAATAAAGCACTTGCCGGACAGTACTATGCAGCGCTCAAGCAGATGCAGGAGGATTTCGGACTGGAGGATGATATCAAGCTTTCGGTTCTCTCCAGATTTCCGGATGTTCTGGTTCTGGAGGAGCATGAGCTGGACGCGGAGGAGCTCTGGGCTTTTATCAGGCCGGGCGTGGAAAAGGCCTGCCAGGCCCTTACCCAGATGCGCGCCTCTGAAGGAGAGCGGCTGCGGGCAGATTTGGTTGCCAAGCTGGACGAGATGCTCGTCCACATCGGGTATATCAAAGAGAGATCTCCTGAGATCATCACTGCCTACCGGGCATCCCTGGAGAACCGTGTCAAAGAACTCCTTGAGGGCAGCGCGGTCGACGAGAGCCGCATTGCCATGGAGACAGCCATCTATGCCGACAAGCTCAGCATAGACGAAGAGATCGTACGTTTAGAGAGCCACATACGGGCAACCAGAGACATTCTGCTTGCCGAAGGCGCAGTCGGAAGAAAGCTTGACTTCATCGCCCAGGAGATGAACCGCGAAGCAAACACCATCCTCTCCAAGGCAAACGACATGCAGATCTCCGACAGAGCCATCGACCTCAAAACAAGCATCGAAAAAGTCAGAGAACAAATACAAAACATTGAATAGGGACTGCGCCCCGGAAACATATATTACGATTCAGATGTTGAGCTCGCTCATAAAGCTGAATCGAAATATATGTTTCCGGGGCGGGCAAGACGCGAAGCGTCTTAGCCCGCCCCAAGTGATGAATGCGAAGCATTCAATCACCCGGGGGTGCGGCTTATGAGGATACAGTGTGAACAGATTATTAAACATAGGCTTTGGGAATCTTGTCAATGCTTCAAGGATCGTAGCCATTGTCAGCCCGGATTCGGCACCCAGCAAACGGATCGTGCAAAATGCCCGGGACTGCGGGATGATCATTGACGCGACGCAGGGCCGGAGAACGCGTGCCGTCATCATTATGTCAGATGACCACATTGTTCTTTCCGCATTGCTGCCGGAGACTATAGCAGCCAGATACCAGGGAAAAGATACAGCAGACCAGGCTCTGCAAACAGAAGAGGATGAAGAGGATGACTAGTCATAAAAGAGGCGTGCTTACGATCATATCCGGGTTCTCCGGATCAGGCAAAGGCACCGTAGTGAAAAAGATGCTGGAGCAGCATGCAGACACTTTCCGTCTTTCCGTTTCAGTCACCACGAGAAGCCCCAGAGACAATGAAGAGAACGCGATTCACTATTTCTTCATTTCCAGGGAAAAGTTTGATCAGATGGTAGAAGAGGAGCGGCTGCTGGAGTACGCAGAGTATGTAGGAGACTTCTATGGGACCCCGCGCGAGTATGTAGAAGAGCAGCTCGCCAGAGGGTTTGATGTGCTCCTGGAGATCGAGCAGGTAGGAGCTTTTAAGGTGAAAAAGGCCATGCCTGAGGCGGTCCTGATCTTTCTGACGGCACCGTCCGTTACGGAGCTGGCAGCCAGACTCCGCAAACGGGGAGAGTCTGAAGATTTTATGCAGGCCAGACTGGCCAAGGCAGCGCAAGAGTCTTTGTATATTGACAGATACGATTATATAGTAATTAATGACAGTGCCGACCGATGCGCGGAGGAGATCTGCGGGATCATCGAAAGAGAACGCGCACGTGTTATTTATAATGAAGAGTTCATAGGCAGTCTGCAGAAGCAGCTTGAGCCTTACAGAAAGGAAGATATTTAATATGTTACATCCGTCTTATCTTGAACTTATGAATGCAGTCAATGCGAACGCAGAGACGACAGACGGTAAACCGGTCGTGACCAGCCGCTATTCGATCGTTGTCGCTGCGGCCAAGAGAGCCAGACAGCTGATCGAGGAAGAGGTTCAGGAGGCTGATAATTATGTCATCAGCAAACCTCTGTCTACCGCCATCAACGAACTGATGGATGGAAAAGTAAAGATTATTCCCGGGGATGAGGATTTCTCTGATTTCACAGAGAGCGCGATCCTGCACACCAGATATGGCACCACGATGTCGCTCGACAGTGATGACAGTGAATCGGATGAGGACAGCGATTACCGCGACGATGCAGATTCCTATGATTCTGATGAAGATTCCTATGACGATGATGCTGATGAAGATGCCTTTGAGGATGATGATGACATGGACCATGACTCAGAGGAGGACTTCTGATGCTTGAGGCAGGCGTGACCGGGCTGAAGGAAATCACGGTGACCGAGGAGATGACAGCGGAGCGTGTCGGGAGCGGATTGCTTCCAGTTTATGCGACGCCCTGTATGATCGCCCTCATGGAAAATACTGCCGCAATGAGCGTTCAGCCTCTTGTCGGACCGGGCGAGGGGACAGTCGGCACTTCAATCGACATCAAGCATGTCAAGGCAACACCGGTAGGGATGAGAGTGCGCTGTGAGAGCCTTTTAAAAGAGGTGAACGGTAAAAAACTAATCTTCGAAGTCCATGTATATGATGAGAAGGGTCTGATCGGGACAGGCACGCACAAACGAGCGGTCATTGACAATGAGAGGTTCATGAGCGCCTTGTGATCAGAGTAAAAACAGACGGCGGAGCGCGCTATGTTTGGATATGTGACAATCAATCAAGGTGAGCTCAGACAGGAAGAGGCAGACAGATACAGGGCGTATTACTGCGGCCTGTGCAGATCCTTGTATCGCAGCGCAGGAAGGCTGGGGCAGGCGACACTGACCTATGATATGACTTTTCTGGTGATTTTGCTGACCTCTCTGTATGAAGAAGAGCCGGAATTTCTTTCTTCCAGATGCATAGTGCATCCTGCAAAAAAGCGCGACAAGCTTTGCGGCGTATTTTCAGACTATGCCGCGGATATGAATATTCTGCTCAGCTACCATAACCTGCTCGATGACTGGCGGGATGACCAGAAGTACCTTAGAAAGGCTGCAGCGACGCTCCTTTCCGGAAAGGTCAGACAGATCGCAGCCAGATATCCCAGACAGGATCAGGCTGTGCGGACCTATATGCAGGAGCTTTTAAAGGTAGAAAAGAAGGATGAGGCTGACATCGAGAAGGCAGCCTTTCTGACCGGACAGCTTCTGAGCGAGATTTTTGTATTTCGTCAGGATGTCTGGGAACAGACGCTTCGGCAGATGGGCATGTATCTCGGCAAGTTCATTTATTATATGGACGCTTTCGAGGATGTAGATGAGGATATCTGCAGGGGAAGCTACAATCCATTCAAGCTGCTGCGCAGCCGGGAGGATTTCCCTGATCTTTGCAAGAGTATCATGCTGATGCAGATGTCCGAGTGCTGCAGAGCCTTTGAACGGCTCCCTCTGGAGCTGGATGTGGGGATTTTGAGAAATATTCTTTATTCCGGAGTATGGGCAAAGTTCGCGGGCGTCTACAATAAGTTTCTTGAAAAAGGTGAAAATGTATGACAGATCCTTACAGTGTACTCGGCGTGAGCCGGGAGGCAACAGATGATGAAATCAAGAAGGCCTACCGCAGGCTGAGCAGGATGTATCATCCGGATGCCAATATCAACAATCCCAATAAAGCTGCTGCCGAGGAGAAGTTTAAGGATGTCCAGGAAGCCTACGATCTGATTATGAAGCAGCGTGAATCAGGCGCGGACTGGGGGGCCTACGGTTCCGGCCAGTCTTCTTATGGACAGAGCGCTTACGGCGGATATGGTTATGGCTATGGGGGCGCCTATGGAGGACAGAACGCTTCGCAGGGCTACCAGAGCGAGAGTGATGTGCGTTATCAGGCTGCGGCAAATTTTATCAATTCCGGCAGCTACGCCCAGGCGATTAATGTCCTGGAGTCGATCACGGACCGGACTGCCCAGTGGTATTATATGAGCGCGATTGCCTACGCGGCAACCGGGAGAAATGTTCAGGCCCTTGAGTATGCCAGGACAGCCAGCGCGATGGAGCCTGACAACTTTCAATACAGACAGCTGCGTGCCCGGCTGGAAGGTGCCGGACAGTGGTATGTTGATCGGGGACAGTCCTACGGGATGCCTGATCTGAACTTTGGCGATGCATGCTGGAAATTGATCTGTATCAACGCGGTCTGCAGCTGCATGTGCCCGGGAACATTCTGTTGTGGAGGGATTTAAATGAGAGAAATAGAGCTAAACGGCAAACGTATGGCCTCGGAGGCTTCTGCACAGGAGTATCTATTTGATATGTTTGAGTTCCCGGAATATTACGGTGCGGATCTTGAAGCAATCTATGATGCTTTGGCGGACATTACAGAGGAGACCCGGGTGTCCATCATCAATCGTGATTTTATGGAGACCTCTTCCTTTGGATCCAGGCTGATCTGGGTCTTTGAGGACGCCGCAAGCGACAATGATAATCTGACCCTGGCATGGACTGAGGAAGAGTTCAGAGAGTATGATTGAGTATCATTTTATAGTGAACAGGCATTCCTCTGCCGGCGCCGGTCTGCTGAAGTGGGAGGAAGCGCAGGATTATATGCGAAAGCATAAGATTCCCTACGCGGTGCATTTCCCATCCGACGAAAAGGAGACAACGGACGTGACCGCTTCCCTGACAGGGGCGGACAGCCCGCCCTGCCATCTGATCATTCTCGGCGGCGACGGGACCCTCAATGCGGTCGTGCAGGGGATACAGTCTTTTGAAAAGACGCGGTTTTCCTGTCTGGCCGGTGGTTCTGCCAATGATTTCGCAAGAGATATGGGGCTCAGTCACAATACGCGAACAGCACTGGACTCTATTATGCACGATCCGACAGAGCTTTCTCTGGATTACGGTGAACTGCTTTGCCAGAGAGGGAAAAAGGGCGAGTTGTTCCGGCATAGATTTCTGATCAGCAGCGGGATCGGCTATGATGCCGAGATCTGCGCGATCGCGGAGAAGTCCCCGGGCAAACATTTGCTGGGCAGATGGGGGATGGGCGGTCTGATCTATCTGATCATCGGCCTGGCCCTGATTTTTTTCGGCAGATACGGCAGGGCCCGCATCGAGATAGATGGAAAAGAGAGCGCCGGAGAGATCCCTTTGTTTATCTTCGCTGCCATGATCCATAAGTATGAGGGCGGCGGCATTGCCTTTTGCCCGGATGCGGATCCGATGGACGGTACTCTGGATCTGTGCATTGTGAAAAAGATGCCCATTCTCAGAACGCTGCAGGCGTTTGTGCTTCTGATGCAGGGAAAACACATGCAGCTGCCGGAGATTACGGTGACTCGCTGCAGGCAGGCTCAGGTAACAGTATCAAGGCCCGAGTGGTTCCATATGGACGGGGAGACTCCCTTTCGCACGAAAAAGATCCGTTTTTCAATAAAAAACGGTTTACGCTTTATATATTAAAATAGATTATCCAGGAAGGAGACAGGCAGCACGGCTGCCGATCATTATGGCAAATAAGAAAGACACGATCAAACAGGGTGAAGAAGAAAAGCAAACGCAAAAAAAGCAGACTCGCTACGACATGAAAATGGAGCGCAGACGTCAGCAGGAGCTGAAGAGACAGCGCAACCGTAAGATTACGATTGCAGTCGCAGTCATCGTTGTGCTTGCAATCGTGGCAGCGATCGCTTCCAGATTTTACGGAAAGTACCAGGAGGCCAACGGCCCCTACATCACTGTCGGAGATCATGAGATCAGCAGAGGCGAGTTTGACTATTACTACAACAACAGCTATTATTCCTACTTAAATACATATGGTAATTATATTTCCTACTTTGGTCTGGACACCTCCAAACCGCTGGACCAGCAGCAGTATTCAGATACCCAGACCTGGAAGGATTATTTTGAGGAGCAGGCGGTCAACCAGATTAAGCTGATCTACGCGCTCAAGGATGCCGGCGAGGCGGAGGGCTTTACACATGACTCTGCGCAGGAGGTAGAGGATGCTCTGCAGACTGTCAAGAGTTCCGCTGATTCCGCGGATGTTAAGCTGGCAGACTATCTCAAACAGCAGTTCGGCGAATATATGTCAGAGGACAAGTTCAAGGGCTACGTCGAGGATTCCTCCTACGCAGGCGCTTATTATGAGAAGATTGACGGCGAGATCAGCGTCAGCGAGGATGAGATCACAGATTATTACAATGAGAATAAAGCAAACTATGACTCTGTAGATTTCCTGCAGTGCACCATAAATGCGGATATCCCTGAGACCGAGGAGGCAGCGCCTGCCGAGACTGAGGCGAGCGCTTCTGCGGAAACAGATGAGACCGCAGAGACCGAGACAGAGACCATGAGCGAGGAAGAGTCTGAGGCGCTTGAGGCTGAGAAGGAGGCTGCCAGAGAAGCGGCCATGAATGAGGCGAAGGCCCAGGCAGAGAAGATGGTTGCAGAGGCTTCCGGCAAAGAGGCTTTCCTTGCAGCCTATGAGAAGTATGCGTCAGATCCGGAGGCAACGGCAGAGCATATTCAGGTTTCCAAGTCCACCATCGTACCTGCCCAGGCCGGAGAATGGCTCTTTGATGACGCCCGCCAGGCCGGCGATGTAGAGATGTTTGAGAATGCTGACGGCGATTCTTACGAGATCTTTTTCTTCGAGGACAGATATCTGGTGCATGAGAAGACCGTCAAGATGAGACACATCCTTCTTCAGTACGAGGAGGAAGAGGCTGCTGAGGAGACTGAGGCAGCTGCAGAGACAGAGGAAACAGGCGTTTCCGAGGAGGAAAAGGCAGCGGTCAAAGCAGAAGCCGAAAAGATTTATCAGGAGTGGAAGGACGGAGACGCGAGCGAGGACAGCTTCGCGGAGCTTGCCAACACCTACAGCGAGGATACCGGATCCAACACAAATGGCGGCCTCTATGAGGCGGTTTACAACGGCAGAATGGTTGATTCCATCAATCAGTGGCTCTTTGATGACGCTAGAAAGGCCGGAGATACAGAGCTAATCGAGAGCGAGTATGGCTGGCATATCGTTTACTTTGTCGGAGAGGATGCCGAGAGATGGCAGGTCAACATAAAAGATCTTCTTCATTCTAATAAGATTGAAGAGAAGATCACCGGTCTGACCGATGGCCTGGAGGTTGTTGACAAAAAGGGTGTTCTGAATTATCTCAAGGCACAGGAGACCGAGACGGAAACAGGCTCTGAGACAGAGACTGTCCAGGAAACAGAGACTGCAAAATAATCATAAAAGGACAGCCTGCATATGCGGCTGTCCTTGTATTTTTCAATTTTTATGATTTATTCGGAATCTTCCGG
>CAMMZE010000035.1 GCA_946529195.1 uncultured Lachnospiraceae bacterium | reverse complement strand
GCTCCGCCGCCGCCAAGCAGGGTCATTACCTTGCCCGGCAGAGGAAATCCTGCATCCTCCGCCGCCCTCATATAACCGGTTCCGTCTGTCGTATGACCTGTCAGGACCCCGTCTTCATTGACCACGGTATTGACCGCGCCGCTCAGCTCCGCTGCCGGAGACAGTCGGTCACAAAATGATACCATATCATTCTTCAGCGGCATGGTCAGATTAAAACCCCGGACTCCAAGAGTCCTCAGTCCTCTTACTGCATCCGCCAGTCCCTCCCTGCCGACATCAAAAGCCAAATAGACAAAGTCCAGACCCAGCTCCTGAAAGGCTGCATTATGCATGGCCGGCGATATACTATGTGCGACCGGGCTGCCAAGCAGACCGGTCAGAACGGTTTTCCCGCTGATCTCCATATCCTCCACCTCCGGATTCAGATGCAAAGAAAGGCTGCCGCATCTCTGCAGCAGCCTGTAAGCCATCTGTCATATCAAATACTTAGACTCTCTTCAGATACTCGCCTGTTCTGGTATCGATCTGCAGAATATCGCCGATCTCAACAAACAGGGGAACCATAACCTGTGCGCCTGTCTCAACGATGCAGGGCTTGGTTGCGCCGGTAGAAGTATTTCCCTTGAATCCGGGCTCAGTCTCTGTAACCTCAAGCTCTACGAAAAGAGGAGGCTCTACGGAGAAGATCTGTCCCTTATAGGAAAGTACCTTTACGAACTCATTTTCCTTCACGAACTTCATGACATCAGCAATGTCATCCTCTGTAAGGGCAACCTGATCGAAGGTCTCAGCATTCATAAAGTTATAGGTGTCGCCATCCTTGTATAAATACTGCATGTCGATCCTGTCGATCTGTGCTTCCTCAAACTTCTCAGTCGGACGGAAACTTGTCTCAATAACGCCGCCGTTGCGGATATCTTTGAGCTTGGTACGTACAAAAGCAGCACCCTTACCGGGCTTTACATGCTGGAACTCAATAACTCTGTAAACCTGACCATCATACTCTATCGTTTTGCCGGTTCTGAAATCGCCTGCTGTAATCATCAGATAATCCTCCTTAAAAATCGCTGATTATAGTATAGTATAGCAGAAAGGGAAAATCAAGAAAAATCTTGTCTCTTCCTTTTCAGGTCTCTTTGATAAAAGTGTAATACAATCCGTTCCAGATACCTTTTGAGTACAATCTGGATCTCTTCTTTTGGGTGAATGGGTTTTACCAGAATACTGAAAATGCCTGTCCGCCTGGCGCCCCAGACATCGGTAAAAAGCTGATCGCCGACAAAGAGGGTATTGGCCGGCTCTGTTCCCATCGCTTCCATGGCTCTCCGGTATCCGCCTTTGGCCGGCTTATTGGCCATCCAGACCATATGGGCTCCGATCTCCTGATTGAAATCTGCTACTCTTTTCTTTTTATTATTGGAGAGCAGACAGCAGGAAAAACCGATTGCATGCAGCCTTGCAAAGAGCTGCCTGGCCCGTTCATCCGCCGGTGCATTGTGGGGAACCAGGGTATTGTCAATGTCGTAGATAATGCCTCTGTATCCCTGCTCATAAAGCTGTTCATAGGGCAGATCATAGGCAGATCTTACATATTTGTCCGGATAAAATCTTTGGAGCATTCCCATCTTATTTCTCCTGACGTTCCTCCCGCCGGAGGATATCAAAATCATCAATCTCTGTTCCCAGATCTACATAAAAGCGCTGCTTGGGATGCGGACAGCTTTCCATGGGATTGCCGTCCTCGTCAAACATGTGAAGCACGACAGCCTCCAGATCCCTTCCGTCCGGCTTCATGATCTCGATCTTCTCACCTACAGAGAACTTATTTCTCTGTTCCAGTCCGGCAAGCCCCTGGGCATTCTTTCCATGCGCCATCCCCAGATAGGTAAACTCCCTGCGGTAGGTATTGTTGTCATAAATCTGGGCATCGGAACCGGGCTTTCCATAAAAGAATCCTGTCGTGAACTCACGGTAGGTGCATCTGGCAATCTGATCTCTGTAGTAAGGCAGATTGCGTTCATATAATGCCGGATCCTGCAGATAATCATCGATTGCCTGCCGGTAGGTACGAGCCACAACTGCTACATACAGAGCTGTCTTCATCCGTCCCTCGACCTTGAGACTGTCGATTCCCGCTTCGATCAGATCGGGCAGATGATCGATCATGCACAGGTCTTTGGAATTGAAGATAAAGGTCCCTCTGTCGTTTTCATAGACGGGCAGATACTCTCCCGGCCTGGTCTCCTCCACCACGGCATACTTCCAGCGACAGGGATGCGTGCAGGCACCCTGGTTGGCATCGCGGCCCGTAAAATAATTGCTGAGAAGGCATCTGCCGGAATAGGAAATGCACATGGCCCCATGCACAAAGGCCTCAATCTCCATATCCTCAGGAATATTTTCCCGGATCTCCCGGATCTCCTGCAGAGAAAGCTCTCTGCCGGCTACCACACGCTTTGCCCCAAGCTGATGCCAGAAACGGAAGGTTCCGTAATTGGTATTGTTGGCCTGGGTGCTGATGTGGATCTCCATCTGCGGCATCACTTCCCGCGCGATCATAAAGACGCCCGGATCCGAGATCAGGACCGCATCCGGCCCGATCTGGGCCAGCTCCTGAAAATATTCCCGCACACCGGCCAGATCCCGGTTGTGGGCAAAAATATTGGCTGTAATATATACCTTAACGCCTCTGGCATGGGCAAAGGCAATGCCTTCCCGCATCTCCTCCGGCGTAAAGTTCTTAGATTTTGCACGCAGGCCGAAGGCTTCCCCGCCCAGGTATACGGCATCTGCGCCATAGATCACTGCAGTCCGCAGCACTTCCAGGCTGCCTGCAGGTATCAGAAGTTCCGGTCTTTTCATCTGTCTGCTCCTTCTATATCAAGCTTTACACTGATGGTCATCCCATCTCCTACTGTCAGAACACTGGTCTCCAGCTGGGGATGATGCTTCAGCTGCCACAGGTACTCGCGCATGCGGCTGTGTATGGTCCGATTGCGGCGGGTCACGGCAAATCGGGACTGGACAACATCTCCGTCCTGGAGAACATTGTCCGATACCAGTACCCCTCCGGTTTTCAATATGCGCATCACCTGGGGAAGATAATGGATATACTGGGCCTTGGCTGCATCCATAAATACAAAGTCATATCCTTCCGGCAGCTTTTCCAGCACTTCCAGAGCATCCCCCTCGATCAGGGTGATGGTATCTTCCATTCCGGCTCTTTTAATATTCTCTTTGGCCACGGGAATCCGCACTTCATAGTTCTCAATGGTTGTGATCCGGGCCCCTGCCGGAAGACACTCAGCCATCAAAGCAGCTGAATATCCTGTCGCAGTGCCGATTTCCAGGACCTTCATGGGCTTATACATCCGGATCAGGACCTTCAGAAGAGCCGCAGTCTCCGGCCGGATGATGGGCACCTTCATCTCCAGTGCCTGGTCTCTTATCGCAGTAATGACATCCGAGTCTGCCCTGTCAAGAGAGTGCAGATAGGATGTCATCCTTTCATCAACTATCATATTAATATACGTCCTCGTCTTCCATACTGATCCCGGTCAGTACAGACAGGATCTCGTTCATTGTCATAGACGGTCTCAGCTCATAGCTGCCCGGCTGAATCAGGCCGCTGTACTTGGTCAGAGCGGTATGGACGATAAATGCCCGCTGATCTTCAATCAGTCCCTTTTTCTCCAGCTGCGCCGCTACCTCATCCGTGCTGGCCCCCTCCGGGATCTGCACCGGAATGACCTCCTGGGAATCCTCTGCCACAGCGACATTTCCAAAGACCTGATAAGAAAAATGATAGGAATAGGTCACAATACGGATCGCAAAAAGAATGATCACAGCGTAGATGACCACATTCAGCGCTATGCCGAAAGTTCCGAGAAATAGCTTTTTGACCATAGAGATCCTCCGTCACAATTCCAGATCCAGTCCGACCGCGTCTGTAATCTCCAGAACGGTATTCTGAATCATGTACATCAGTTTCTGTTCAGATATTAAAAAGTCGCGCACAACGGATTTTGAGAGTACATCTTCATACTCCTTCTCCATCTGCAGCAGCTGGTCTTCTCCGTCCTCTGCATTCTGCAGCTGAAAACGCTTTCTGCGGTAGGAGTCAACCTCTTCTTTCAGCTCCGGATCCCGGTCAAGCTTGGCTGCCAGGCGCCGGAACTGATTGTATTCATTACTCTTCCTGATCTCGCGGATCAGCTGTCTTGTCTGGTATTCAACATCCGTCATTCTTTATACTTCCATAATAACAGGCAGAACCATAGGATTCCTGTGCATCTGCTGCCAGATATAATCTCCCAGTGAATCCCGGATCGCCCCTTTGATCTTGGCCCAGTCTGTGATATGTCCCTGCAGACACCGGTCGACTGTCTCCTCCACGATGCGCTTGGCATCCTCCATCAGATCCTCAGACTCACGCACATAGACAAAACCTCTGGATATGATATCCGGTCCCGCAAGCACCTGGTTGGTATATCTGTCCAGGGTCAGGACAACGATCAGAAGTCCATTGCGCGACAGCATCTGACGGTCTCTGAGAACGATATTGCCGACATCGCCTACGCCCAGTCCGTCTACCATAACGACACCGTGCTGTACTTCATCGATCACTTCCGCTCCGTCTTCTCCGATGGAAAGGACATCGCCGGACTTAAGCACCATGATATGGTCTTTTTCCACGCCCATGGTAGCTGCAATCTTGGCACCGGCCCGCAGATGCTTGTACTCCCCGTGTACAGG
Organism: uncultured Lachnospiraceae bacterium; assembly: GCA_946529195.1. Next base: position 3,625 of record CAMMZE010000035.1, on the reverse strand, counting down.
GATGGCAAACTTGGGCTTGGTCAGGGCATAGATCAGCTTGATCTCCTCCTGACAAGCATGTCCTGATACATGAGTATCCTGGAAAATAACCTCAGCTCCGCGGCGGTAAAGCTCATTGATCACATTGGTGACTGCCTTCTCATTGCCGGGGATCGGAGTCGAACTGAATACGACCGTATCTCCCGGTTTGATGTAAACCTTGCGGTGGGAACCTGCCGCCATGCGGGACAGGGCCGCCATGGTTTCTCCCTGGCTTCCGGTAGTGATCAGAACCAGCTGGTCATCCGGGTAATGCCTCATCTGATCGATACTGATCAGGGTATTGTCCGGTATCTGAATGTATCCCAGTTCCGTGGCTACCGTGATGATATTGACCATACTGCGGCCTTCTACGATAACCTTGCGGCCATGCTCGTGAGCAATATTGATGATCTGCTGCACACGGTCCACATTAGAGGCAAAGGTCGCTACGATGATACGGCCGTTTTTATGCTCATCAAAGATAGCACGGATCTTTTTGCCGACTGTACGCTCTGACTGCGTAAATCCGACCTTCTCCGCATTGGTGCTGTCGCACATAAGGGCAAGTACGCCCTTTCTTCCCAGCTCCGCGAAACGGGCCAGGTCGATCATCTCGCCAAAAAGGGGCGTGAAATCAATCTTAAAGTCGCCGGTATGGACAATGATGCCGGCCGGCGAATAAATAGCAAGCGCTGTTGCATCAGCGATGCTGTGATTTGTCTTGATAAACTCGACACGGAAGCTGCCCAGATGGATGGTCTGTCCGTGACGGATCACCCTGCGCTTTGTCGTGGCAAGCATATCATGCTCTTTGAGCTTGCCCTCGATAATGCCCATGGTCAGTTTCGTTGCGTAAATAGGGGCATTGACCTCCTGCAGTACATAAGCAAGCGCCCCGATATGGTCCTCATGGCCGTGTGTGATCACAAAGCCTTTGACCTTTTCCTCATTTTCCCTGAGGTAGGTAATATCCGGGATCACCAGATCTACCCCGAGCATGTCATCATCCGGAAACTGCAGTCCGCAGTCTACCACAATGATGCTGTCTTCATACTCGAAGCAGGTGATATTCATACCGATGTGCTCCAGGCCGCCCAATGGTATGATCCTGACCCTTGGATGATTTTTCTTTCCTTTATTATTGTATTCTAATTCGTTCAATTACTGCACCTCCTGATTCGGATCCATGCAATAACCGGCAGACTGTAAAAGATGCTCTCAGGAATTGTTCTCTGTCCTCTTCTGTTCGCACTCACGGCAATACCCGTAAAACTTGAGTTCGTGGTCCGATACCACGAATCCGGTCGTTTCCCGAATCTTCTCCTCCAGACCATCGAGAAGATCTTCCCCGAAAGCAAGGACCTTACCGCAGGACAGACAGATCATGTGGTGATGATGATGACCGGATTCCTCTCTTGGATCCGCGATCTCATACCTGACATATCCGTCCCCTAAGTTTAATTTATCTATCAGATGCATGTCAGACAAGAGCTGAATATTGCGATAGACAGTGGCCAGTCCGATATTGGGCCACTCTTCTTTTACGATATCATAGATCTCTTCTGCGGTTAGATGTTCCTGCGGACGCCCTGCAAGCGCCTCCAGTATGATCAGCCTCTGCTTTGTCGTCTTAAGTCCTCTGGCTTTCAGCAAAAGCGTAAACTGTTCCATTCTATCGTTCATGACATCCTTCTCCGGAACCTGAGTATCTTTTATGTTTCCTGCAAGTCAGTATATGGTTCCTCAGTTCTCTGAAAGGCGAGATAATCCAGATATCCCTGCAGGATCCAGGCCGCGGCCATCTTATCGATCACAGCCTTGCGGTTTTCCCTGCGCACTCCGCTCTCCATCAGGACACGTTCCGAAGAGACAGTGCTCATTCTCTCGTCCCATAAAACAACTTCAAGGCCCGTCCGCCGCTCCAGGTCCTCCTTGAACCGGATCGTCTTTAGCGCCCTCTCGCCTTCCGTATTATTCATATTCTTAGGAAAACCCAGCACAATTTTCCCAACCTGATACTCCTGTATCAGTTCCTCGATGCGTGCATACGTCCTGCGCAGCTTTGTCTCCTGCTTGCGCGTAATCGTCTCCAGTGCCTGTGCCGTGATCCCCAGCGGATCGCTCACAGCCACGCCGACAGTCTTTGAACCGTAATCCAAGCCGATCAGTCTCTGCACGGCATCACCTGAAATTGTTGTCAATATAGCTCTCTAAAAGCTCCTCAATGATCTCGTCTCTGTCGATCCTGGTGATCAGATAACGGGCATTCTTATGACTTGTGATATAGGTAGGATCGCCGGACATGATATAGCCGATGATCTGATTCACGGGATTATACCCCTTGTCCTCCAGGGCTGCGCAAACCTCTTTGATCACCTCTCTGACCATATTGTCCGAATTTTTAAGCGAATCAAAATACTTGGTATTTCTGCTGTTCGAATTATTATCAGACATATTGTCACATCTCCTTCCTTAAACTATGCCGGGCTGAAAAGACCCTCAATGCCTCTTCTGAGGGTATTCTTCATGATATTATACAACAAGAAGGCAGGAAACGCAAGCATTATGTATTTGCCGGCGCCCTGCCCCCTATGATCGTTTTGATCTGTCGTTTTAAATAACGCAGCCGTTTTTACCGGATCATTTATAAGATCTCGGTCAGCTCAAGCGGAGAATGAATGATATGCTCCGCATCCTCGATCTTTCCAAACCCATATGCTGCATAGACAATCGGGATTCCAGCCCCGTGAGCCGAATCCGCATCCCCCTGCACATCACCGATATAAACTGCATTTTTCAGATGATTTCTGCGGATGATCTCTGCAATGTTATCCTTTTTGACATGGCCGGTATCTCCCAGACTTAAATGGTCGGTGAAGTAAGATGTCAGGCCTGAGCTTTCCATAAAGAGCTCAATATAGCCCTGCTCGCAATTGCTGACAATGAAGAGCGGATACCGCTTTGAGAGTTCTCTGACCACCTCCGGAATTCCCGGATAGGGCTTCGCAGGCTCCTCTTTGAGGCAGACCATCTCTTCTCTGATGCACTCCAGGGTAAAATCAACCTGCTCCTGCGGGGTGCGGTCCGGGAAAAGCCCGGCGCCGATTCCTGCCGTTGTCTTGCCGAACAGTTTCTTCAGCTGGTCCGCATCGGTCTTTGGATAATCCTTGCCGAGAAGTCTCTCGATTGCACGGTTGAATCCCCTCGCGCATATTTCTGTCGAATCCCAGAGGGTGCCATCTACATCAAAAATAATACCATCGTACATATTCCACCTGCTTCATCTAAATCATAGCTATCTTCAACCAAGTGCAACCGGTCTCCAGAGCTGATTTTAAGTACATTTTTATTTTTTTCTAGCCGTAAAGCTGACCCATTCTTCTGAATGCCCAGATTCCAGAACCTCAAATCCGTTTTCCTCAAGTGCTTTTCTTACTGCATCTTCTTTGCTGTCGATGATACCGGAGCAAATGAAGAGGGCTCCGGCTTTCATTTCCCGCCCTAATACAGCCGACAAAGGGATGATGATCGTAGAGAAAATATTAGCAACCACAATGGTAAATTCACCTGCCTGGCAGCTCTGTGCAAATGCCGGATCTCCCAG
>CAMMZE010000034.1 GCA_946529195.1 uncultured Lachnospiraceae bacterium | reverse complement strand
GCATGCTGCTGGAGCATGTAGTGTATATAGTGCATGTAGTCTAGTCTTTCATAAATGACATATCTGTCAGGGCATAGGGAAGCAGCTCCTCCGGCTTAGCATCCGGGCGGATCCACTCATCTACCAGTCTCTCCGGCATGATCAGAGGCATCCTGTCATGAATAAAACGGATCCCGTCGCCCGGCTCTCTGGTCAGCACCACAAATACCGGCAGGCCGTATTCGATCCGGTAGAGTCCGCAGAGCCAGGTCATGGTGGAATCTCTTGGCTGGATCACATACTTGTCCCCCGTATATGTCTTGCCGTCATTTCCCGTGCGGTGCTCCCACTCATAATACCAGGAGGCCGGGACGATGCAGCGGTGTCTCTCCCAGGCCTCTTTGAATGTCGGCCTGACCGCGGCGGTCTCTGATCTGGCATTCATCAGCAGAGTCTTGCCGGTAAAGCCCCACTTCATGGGAAATACAGCCCGCCGGCCGTTCCTGTCCGGCGCGATCACGGGCACTACATCTGTCGGACGCATCTCACCGTAAGTCCTGACCTGCCTGGTCTGCTGCCATCTGCCCACCAGGGGGGAACGCTGCATCTCCTCCACGATCCCGCGCAGCTTTGGTGACTCCTCTGTCCAATATCTGCAGCACATAAAAACGCCTCCCTCACTCTGTCCTGAAAATCGGTGCAGAACTCTCAATCTGCAAAATGTCCTCCAGCCGGATCCGCATCCTGCGGACTGTCCGGTCTGCCTGCGGCATGCGCACAGCGCTGAGCAGGAGCGTCCCGGTCACCTGTGCGTCCACGGCACGGCAGATCCCGGCAACTGTCCTGCAGCGGCCTCTGATCCCGTAGTACTCATGATCCTCATCGCTGCAGGGCTCGTAGTAGGTAACCGCCACCTCTATCCGGTTGGCCCTGGCAAGCCGGCCGCTGCCGGTCAGTCTGTGCAGAATCCCCAGTCTGCGGTTCAGCTCCGCGGCGTCCTCCTGCGAGAGGATCCTCCGCTCCTCATATACTATATCCTTTGCCGCAACGGCCTCGCTAAATCCGCGCAGTGCATCAAAAGGCGCAAAAATCTTAGCCCGCTTCCCGGGGTCCATACTCGGATGGCGGATCCGGAAGGGGTCAAAACGGTCATGCTGCGGCTTCCCCTCTATCAATACATCCCGGTAGCGGAAATCTGCCGGTATCTCCTTACTCTCTTTTGTACTCATCTCAAGCCTTATGTCCGCCAATCTGCTGATTGCGCTCCAGGGTAGTCGCGCCCTCGAGCAGATTCATCCCTTTAAAAACTGCATTGGGACCATATTTGCGGCGCACCTCCAGCATGGCGCCGCGCAGGCGCCGGTCCCGCTCCAATGCCTCATAGTCAGTGAACAGATTCATCTGGTAGACCCCTGTGTCCTCCGACACATCATTGGCAGCCACGCCGATCCTCCGGTAAAGAAGTCGGTGGTCTGTCTTTGCGTCAAACTGTCTGACCATCTCCGTCGTAACGGTCCGGGTATCATTGGTCAGGACAGGCAGGCGCACAGTCCCGCCGCTGTGCCTGGGATGGAGTCTGCCGTAAAAGTCCAGGGTCACGGGCCCGCTGTAGTCCGGGCACACCTCCAGACTCTTGTGGTCGTAGGACAGCCACCAGCTAAAGACCCTGGTCTCCAGATTCTTCGTGAACATGTCCATGCAGAGGACCTCGATCATCTCACAGAATACCAGCCTGGCCTCCTCGTATCTGTAGGGTCTGGGCAGAACCTGCCCATTGCTCAGGGAATGCCCCTCGCTCCGGTATGACTTGATATCCTTCATCGTGACCGGCTCTATGCCCCAGGCATGGTCGATCAGGATCTCCCCGTCTATGCCGAAGGTCCTGTAAAAAAACTCCTCGTCCCACTGGGTCCGCTGGGCGATGTCGCCCATGGTAAACATGTAAGCATCGTACAGTCTGCGCGCCTTGCCGGGGCCTATATGCCAGAAATCGGTCAGCGGCCTGTGTCCCCAGAGCTGAAACTTATAGGAATCCTCATCCAGCTCCGCGATCCGGACCCCGTCTCTGTCTGCCGGCGAACGCTTCGCCACAATGTCCATGGCAACCTTGGCAAGGTACAGATTGGTCCCAATCCCGACGGTCGCCGTAATCCCGGTGGTCCGCAGGACATCGCGGATCATGGTCATGGCCATGACGTGAGCCGGGCTGCTCCCCGTGGTCTGCGCCTCCTTACTGTACATGTGCAGATAGGGGGTGACGTCGATAAAACACTCGTCGATCGAGTATACATGTATATCCTCCGGGGCCACATAGCGCAGGTAGATCCCGTAGATCTGCGCCGAGACTCTCTCGTACTCCGCCATGCGCGGCACTGCGATCAGGTAGTCTACCCTGGTGTGATGCGCCGCCTCATACTCCCGGATCCTCTGCCTGGCCTCAAAAAGTCTGGGCCGGCCGGGAACGCCGATCGCCTTAAGCGAGGGGGAAACAGCCAGACAAATGGTCTTGTCCGACCGGGACGGGTCTGCTACAAGCAGGTTGGTCCGGAGGGGATCCAGCCCGCGGTGGACGCACTCTACGGAAGCATAGTAAGACTTTAAGTCAATGCAGATATATACTCTCTCCGTATCTGCCACATACATCATCTCCCGAACATACGTTTGTTTTTCTTTATTATAACAAACATATGTTCGGTTTTCAAGAGGATTTTACATTTCTGAAAAGGCGGCCGCAATAGTATCCCAGGCAAACTATATCACAGAAAAGGAGTCTCCTACAACAAGGAAACACCGCCGCATCGCAGCCTGCAGCCGGATGAAGCGGTGTTTGTCTCGATTCTATCTCATCTTTCACTTGTTTTTTTCGTTTTCTGACTGCTGCTGCAGCCGGCGCAGGAAGCACAGCTGCCGCTGCAGGATGCACAGCAGCTTCCGCTTTTTCGTCTTTTGTACATGCTGCGCAGGGCCAGGCCTGCGGCGGCGGCAATTAACAGAATCAATATCACATCAATTCCACTCATAACACATTACCCCAATCCGATTGCAAGCCCGATCAGGTGCACGATAAGTGCGGCGATCCAGGCGATGACACACTGCCAGAGGACGACGCCCGCAGCCCAGCGTCCGCCGAGCTCTCTCCTGATGGAAGCAGTTGCCGCCACGCAGGGGGCGTAGAGCAGGCTGAATACCAGCAGGGAAGCCGCCGTGAGTGTGCTGAGCATATTGTTGACACCGCCTCCGGTGCCGAAGAGCACTTCAAGAACTGAAACAACACTCTCCTTGGCCATGAAGCCGCTGATCAGAGAAGTAACGATCCGCCAGTCTCCCAGTCCTACCGGGATGAAGAGGGGCGCCAGAATACCTGCCATGGTTGCCAGAATGCTGTCCTGAGAATCCGCTACCATATTCAGATGGAAGTCAAAGCTTCCCAGGAACCAGACAACGATCGTCGCGATCAGGATGACGGAGAAGGCCCTCTGGAGGAAGTCCTTTGCCTTTTCCCAGAGAAGCTGCAATACATTGCGCGCGCTGGGCATGCGGTAGTTCGGCAGCTCCATGACGAACGGAACCGGCTCGCCGCGGAACATGGTATTCTTGAACAGGAAGGCTGCCAAAATGCCGACAACGATGCCTAACACGTACAGTCCGATCATGACCAGCCAGCCATTTTTCGGGAAAAAGGCGCTGATGAAAAAGGCATAGATGGGCAGCTTAGCCGTGCAGCTCATAAAGGGCGTGAGCAGAATGGTCATTTTGCGGTCGCGCTCACTGGGCAGGGTCCGGGTAGACATAACAGCCGGAACCGTGCAGCCGAATCCGATCAGCATGGGCACGATACTTCGTCCCGAGAGACCGATCTTACGCAGGATCTTGTCCATGAAAAATGCCACGCGGGCAATATAGCCGCTGTCCTCAAGCATGGACAGGAAGAAAAACATGGTCACGATGATGGGGACGAAGCTGAGTACGCTGCCTACGCCCTCGAAGATGCCGTTGATGATCAGGTCGTGAATGGCGGCATTTACATGGGCGGCAGTCAGGGCGCCATCGACCAGGTCGGTCAGCATGCCGATGCCTGTTTCAAGCAGTCCCTGCAAAAAGGCTCCGATCACATTGAAGGTCAGGAAAAAGACAAGCCCCATAATGACGATGAACATCGGTATGGCAGTAAATTTTCCGGTCAGGATATTGTCTAACTTGCGGCTGCGCACATGCTCCCTGCTCTCCCTGGGCTTGATCACGCACTGGTCGCAGACCTTGAAAATAAAGGAAAAACGCATGTCGGCCATGGCCGCGCTGCGATCCAGACCTCTCTCCTTCTCCATCTGAAGAACGATGTGCTCCAGGGTCTCCTTTTCATTCTGATCCAGCTGCAGCTGGTTCAGGATCAGCTCATCTCCTTCAATCAGTTTGCAGGCTGCGAAGCGGACCGGCAGGCCGACGCGTTCTGCGTGGTCTTCGATCAGGTGGATCACCGCATGGATTCCGCGGTGAACCGCACCGCCATGTTCCGTGGAATCACAAAAGTCCTGGCGCTTGGGCCCCTCCTGGAATCTGGCGACATGCACGGCATGCTCGACCAGCTCATCCACGCCCTGGTTTTTGGCCGCGGAGATGGGAACGACCGGAACGCCCAGCTGGGCTTCCAGCAGATTGACATCGATCGATCCGCTGTTTCCGTACACCTCGTCCATCATGTTGAGGGCAACGACCACCGGAATATCCATCTCCAGCAGCTGCATGGTCAGATACATATTTCGCTCTATATTGGTTGCATCTACGATATTGATAATCGCCTTTGGCTTATCCTGAAGGACAAAATTACGGGATACCAGCTCCTCGCTGGAATAGGGAGACATGGAATAAATGCCCGGCAGGTCCGTGATCAGGGTCTCCGCATGGCCGCGGATCACGCCGTCCTTGCGGTCTACGGTGACGCCGGGAAAGTTGCCCACATGCTGGTTGGCGCCAGTCAATTGGTTAAAAAGTGTGGTCTTGCCGCTATTCTGATTGCCAACCAGGGCAAAGGTAAGCGTGGTGCCGTCCGGCAGCGGATTGCCGCTTCCCCTGGGGTGGAACTTGCCCTCCTCGCCAAGGCCGGGATGCTCCAGCTCATGATCCGCATGCTGACGCTCGCTGCGGCCGGCCTTCTGCAGAATCTGCGCATGCTCCTCCGTCACCAGCTCTGCCTCTATCTTTTCCGCGTCCGCCAGGCGCAGCGTCAGCTCGTATCCGTGAATCCGCAGCTCCATAGGGTCGCCAAGCGGTGCCAGCTTGACCAGTGTAACGCCGGCGCCCGGGATCATTCCCATATCTAAAAAGTGCTGCCGCAGCGCTCCGTCTCCGCCGACGGAAGTGATCACAGCAGACTGTCCAGGCTTCAAATCTTTGATTGTCATAAATTACCTCTTACATGATATTTCTGTAAATGAGAATTATTCTCTGTTTACATGAGAAATATTATCATATAAAGGTAGTAAGTGCAAGCTAATTATTCATTTTCCCATATGATAAAAAAACGCAGTCCCTTTGAAGGAACTGCGCCTTTTGTTTTACATGTGACAGGAAGAGCAGGATCCGGAGCAGCCTTTGCAGCCCTTGCTGCAGCCGGTGCATCCGCCGCATCCGCCGCTCTTATGCTCTTTCCATATTTCGCGCGCGCATACCGCAAGCAGGCCTGCCACTGCTAAAATGACAATTCCATTTCCAATGATCACTGACATCTTCTCTCCTCCTGTCTGTCACATTTATGCGTTTGCTGCGTCCACAGAGGTCAAGGTTCTTCTGCCCTCTTCGGGAACATAACCCTTGCGCACAAGCATGTAAATGATTGCTGCGATCAGAATGATACCGATGACCGGTCCGATTCCGAAGCCATGCTCTCCGATGAACATGCCGCCGACCTGATATACGATGAGTCCAAGTACATACGCCCAGAGGGTCATGTAGCCGATTGCCGCCCAGGTCCATTTTGCATTGTTCATCTCGCGCTTGATGGCGCCGATGGCTGCGAAGCAAGGCGCGCAGAGCAGGTTAAATACCATGAAGGCGAAGGCGGAGGCTGCGGTGTAATCACCTGCAACGCGGGCCCAGATCTGGTCGCCGTTCTCTTCCAGTTCTCCTGCTTCATCATCATAGTTATACAGAACACCGAAGGTGCCGACAACCTCTTCTTTGGCTACCAGTCCGGTGATGGTTGCAACCGTCGGCTTCCAGGAACCAAATCCCAGAGGCTCAAATACGAAGGAAATGCTGTTTCCGACAGAAGCAAGCAGGGAAGCGTCCATCGGATTGACTTCCTCTTCGGGAACATCCATCTTCTGTGCCAGGTCGCTGATTACCTCTTCTGTCACGATCGTCTCATCTTCAAACATATGATCCACCATGCCAAACTGGCCGTTTACCGTGCCGAAAGAGCTGAGGAACCAGATGATAACAGAGGAGATCACGATGACGGAACCGGCTCTCTTAATAAAGGACCAGCCGCGCTCCCATGTGGCGCGAAGCACGTTTACTACAGAAGGAACATGGTAGGAAGGCAGCTCCATAACGAAGGGAGCGGGCTCGCCTGCAAATACCTTGAACTTTTTAAGGATAATACCGGAAAGGACAACGGAACCGATTCCAATAAAGTAGGCTGATGCCGCGATCCAGGGGGATCCGCCGAAGATTGCGCCGGCGATCAGGCCGATGATCGGAAGCTTCGCGCCGCAGGGCATAAAGGTTGTTGTCATGACGGTCATCTTACGGTCGCGGTCATTTTCAATCGTACGGGATGCCATAACGCCCGGCACGCCGCAGCCTGTCGCTACCAGGCAGGGAATGAAGGATTTACCTGACAGGCCGAACTGACGGAAAATACGGTCCATGACAAAGGCGACTCTGGCCATGTAGCCGATATCCTCCAGAATCGCCAGCAGCAGGAAGAGTACGAGCATCTGGGGTACAAAGCCAAGAACGGCTCCGACACCTGCCACGATACCATCCTGGATCAAACCGTAGAGGACGCCGCCTTCTGCTACGTGCAAAGCGAATAAAATGCTGTCAAAGAATCCCGGAACCCATTCTCCGAAGATTACGTCATTGGCAAAATCCGTAGCTGCCCTACCGATGGATATGGACCAGCCGCCCATTGCGATGGCATAGATGAAAAACATAACGGCTGCAAAGATCGGCAGACCGAGAATACGGTTTGTCACAATCTGGTCGATCTTATCCGAAACGCTCAGGCTGTGTCTGTCTCTCTTTTTCGCTACTGCTTCATGACAGACGCTGCTGATGTAATTGTATCTTTCATTGGTGATGATGGACTCTGCATCGTCATCCATCTCCTTCTCGCAGTCCACGATATGCTGCTCAATCTCCTCCGCTATCGCCCGATCAAACTTGATCTGCTCCATGACCTTCTCATCACGCTCAAAGATCTTAATCGCAAACCAGCGGAGATAACGGCTGTCCGGAATCAGGTTCTCAATCGACTCTTCGATATGAGCGATCGCGTGCTCTACACTGCCTTTAAACACATGCGGGCGCTCACCCTGAACTCCGTTTCTGGCCGCCTCTACGACCGCATCCGCTACCGCTTTCGTGCCGTCTGCCTTCAGAGCACTCATCTCCAGCACCTGGCAGCCCAGCTCTCTTGAAAGCTTTTTGATGTCGATCACATCTCCATTTTTGTTGACGATATCCATCATATTGATGGCAACAACGGTCGGAAGTCCCAGTTCCAGAAGCTGGGTAGTCAGGTACAGATTTCTCTCGATATTTGTACCGTCAACGATATTTAAAATGGCATCCGGTTTTTCATTGATCAGATACTGACGGGAAACGACCTCCTCCAGTGTGTACGGAGAGAGAGAATAGATTCCCGGAAGGTCCTGGATCACAACGTCCTTCGTGCCCTTTAATTTTCCCTCTTTCTTTTCGACAGTAACGCCGGGCCAGTTGCCGACATACTGGTTCGATCCGGTAAGGGTGTTAAACAGGGTGGTCTTACCGCTGTTCGGGTTACCGGCCAATGCGATGGTTATGCTCATAAATCCTCTTCCTCTACTTTCTAATGTCTTTTACAGTGCTTGCCGCAGTTACTGTACCTCAATCAGCTCCGCGTCTCCCTTTCTTACCGAAAGTTCATATCCGCGGACATTCAGTTCCATCGGATCTCCTAAAGGCGCTACCTTTCTAACAAGGATCTCTACCCCTTTTGTGATTCCCATGTCCATGATCCTGCGCTTAACAGGGCCATCTCCATGAAGCTTTACGACTGTACAGGTACCACCTACCGGTACATCTTTTAGTGTTTTCATACTGTCTCCTTTCCGTCAGAAGAGAATCCTCATCGCCATTTTTTCATCCAAGGCAATGCGTCCGTCCCTAACCTGCATAATAATATTTCCTTTGTTATTCTGGATCACAGTTACATATTCACCGTCCACAAGTCCCAACTCATTTAAATGTCTGCGAACCTCGTCTTTTCCGGAAATACGCTTGATCAGTACTTTATCACCGGCTGCCGCCATAGTAATCGGCATCATCTCAAGTCCTCCAATCTGATCTTTTATTCATGGTAAGTTATTTATGTCTAATATGAGTTATTATAAACTAACCAAAGTTAGATGTCAATAACTATTTAGTGTGACAGTGTGACAG
>CAMMZE010000033.1 GCA_946529195.1 uncultured Lachnospiraceae bacterium | reverse complement strand
CTTCCCGCATACCGGGCATTTCCTGAGGCATTCAATCATCCTGCCGTCCCTCCTTTATGATCTTTATTAGTTTATCCTTCGTAGTTTCGGTATACCCATCAAAAGCTCGGGCTTCCAGCTCGTAAAGGAATGTAATCACCAGATGTTTTACTATCGGATACTCTTCTCCCTGCTCCATGATGTTCCAGGCTTCTGTGATCATCTGGTGCCAGTCATCATCCGACATGGCTGCTGTTATTCGTGACTTCCATTTCCGAAACCAGATATTGTATACCACCTGCAGGAGCGACTTCAGTTGATCGTCCTGAATGGTCTGTCTCCCAGATCCACCTCTCACACTCACAGCTCCACCACCTTTACGTAAATACCAGGTGTGAACGAGAGCATTTTTTCTGTCACTTCCGAAACAACCTGACAATCATCTACCCAGAATCCCGTTTTAGTCATACAGTCCTTCAGCATCTTGATCAGATTGTCCGTGTCCGGCTTTGTGGTTTTCCACTCGAAGTAATTCGGATCGACCTTTTCAATCATCGGCAGTTCCTCTAAAGGCCAGATCCATTTTGTGATCAGCTGCACAGGACCATGAATCAAATATTCCGGTGAGAACCTTCCAACCGCATCTGTCAGTTTTGCCCTCGCAGCCTTGAGCTCAGGCGGATCGTAAAAAACAGGTTTCCCATTTCGTACCATCACCTTGTGCTCCTGATGTGTGATTGTCGGAGGGATCATCGGCATAAAAAATTCAATCATCTTTTTTTCCTTCTTCCTCGCGCGTTTGGTGTCTGGTTGTGCATCCCCCCTCTCGAGTGTATCAACGGCGCAGCTTAACGCCGTTGTACCGAAGGTGGGGTGTGCACACACCAGGGTGGACCGCCAGGGACATCTATATACCTTTAGGTATATGTGTCCTCGCCTTTTGTCCCCGGGGACAAGGACAACGAGAAATTCGTTGTCCCCACCTTTTGTCCTCGAGTATCGTGAGGACAACGAGAAATTCGTTGTCCTCGCCTTTTGTCCTCGAGTATCGTGAGGACAACGAGAAATTCGTTGTCCTCGCCTTTTGTCCCCGGATTTTTTTCGTCGGGGACATAGGGTGCTTTATTCGTTGTCCCCGTGTCCTTTTCGGGTGATCTTACCCTTGTTCCAGACATATCCAGCATCTTTGAATGCCTTACTGTGGCGCGGGTTAAACTTGCCTTTGTACGTTGCACCGCAGAAATCCTTCTTGATTACATCCGCACTTTTCCCGATAGTTTCAGCTACATCTTTGTAGCTGATTTCTTCCACACCATCTTCAAACAGTTCATTCAAGGCTTCTTCATATTCCGTCCAAGTCTGTTTTTTTGACTCTGCCTGCTTGTCTGCAAATGCCTGTTTACGCTTCGCCCAGGGATCCCCATCCTCCACTTTTATATCTGATAGTCTCCCGCTCTCATCCGGTTGATGAACCGGATAATCAAACCAGAGGTTCAGAGGATCGAAGGGCGCAAACTCTCTTAACGTACCTTCGATCCGCCAGGCGGTCCGTTTCCTGGACTTTTTCTGCTCAAGTGCTATATATGACTCAAGCTTAACCAACTCACTCGTTCGGCCTTTCAAGCGGTCTTCTGCATACATCTTCATAGCACTCGGACTCAGCCGATCATCCTGAGATGGAGCATCTTCACCGGATTCCCATCCGGGCAAAAAATCATTGAGTGCATTTTCTACCCCTCGGATCAGTGCTTTCCCGTCTTCCTGGGCCTGCAGATCTTTTGTAATTTCAAGCTGTGCCATGTCAAGCAGCGCGTCCGGATCTCTGGCAAACACTCCGGATCCGGATGCACGGTCCATGGATTTCTTCCCGCCCTGCGCACCTTTACTGTGATGGTGGCAGTAAATGACAGCGGCATGTATCTGCGTACAGATTTTATCGAACTGGTTGCAGAAATTCGCCATCTGATCTGCGCTGTTCTCATCGCCAGTAATTACTTTATAGATGGGGTCAATGATCACAGCTGCGTAATTCTTCTTTTCTGCCCTTCTGATCAGCTTTGGTGCCAGTTTATCCATAGGTACGGCATTACCACGCAAATTCCAGATGTCTATTTTGTCAATGTTCTTCGGTTGGATATTCAGGGCATCATATACGTCTTTAAAACGGTGCAGGCAGCTTGCGCGGTCCAGTTCCAGATTAACGTACATTACACGTCCCTGCCGGCAGCTGAACTGCGGAATAAGCCAATATGTTCCCTCAGCTATAGCAATGGCGAGTTCAATCAAAGCAAATGATTTCCCGGCCTTTGATGGGCCTGCTAACAGCATCTTATGTCCTTCTCGCAGCACATTCCGGATCAGGCAGTCAGCCAGTGGCGGAAGATCATCCCAGATAGTATCCAGGCCTTCCGGATCCGGCAGGTTATCGTTTACTCCTTCAATCCACTCACGCCATTCTTCCCAACTGCCTTTTCCGATATTTGTTGCCATCAGGAATTGCTTGTGGCCGTTTCGCTTTACGCCAGGCAGTCTTGAAAGTCTTGATGGATTTTTATTCTGCGTATCTACCTTCAGGCCGTTTTTCTCACAGGCTTTATACAGATACTCCACACGTTTTCTATACTCTGAATAATCCGGTGCTTCGATCCGTACAATGGCATGAATTGACTTCCCACCAGAATACACCATGCAGGCAATCGGCAGTTCCATCTCCCTCAGAATCGCATTCTGTTGACTGAGAGAGACCGTGTCTGACTCCACCAGCGCATATCGATAATCGGTTACATTATCATTCCGGATCCCGTTACCATCCAATGGGTTAAAGCGGATCCACGCACCGGCTTTCTTATTCCAATCGCCAAGGACCTGACCAATGTCTCCGTTGCAGCGCCTCAGCTCCTCGATCAGCTGTCCGGCTGTCCGATCCCAGTTTCCTTTTTTCGGCGACAATCGGTCTTCATTCTCATATACTTCTGTTACATACCCAACATTTTCAGTTGATTGAAATAATGTCTGCAGATATGTGATCAAATCCTGTACTGGATTCCAATCCTTGTCTGATGGTTCCTCGACTTCCCTTTCTTCTAACCATCCCTTATCAATTACCTGCAGGTCATCACGTTCTATCGGGCTGTCCCAGTCGAGAGCAATGTTTTCTGTTTGTGTCAGTGGCACAAAGCCACCTTGCCTGGCATACTCGACAATAGTTCCACCGGATACCGTGTCGCTCCCTTCACGTTCAAAAGACATCCATTTCCGGAAGCATTCACCGCTTTTGTATCGTTGGTCTGCTCTACTCCAGGAGTCCCAATCCGAAGCGGTATAGCCCTCTTTTTTGAGAGCCATACCTACATTCACCCATTCCTGATATGTAAGAGCCGCCGGGTTCACATATTCCCGCAGGAGCTCCCGTAAATCATATCCATTCATAAATAATTACCAACTTCCCGCCATATCCGTAATCCATTGATTGTAGTTATCTACAGCATTTCCCGATGGTGGTTGATATGTATGTGGGCTTACGTCATATGGTACTTTCCATCCATTGGCAGCTATCCTGTCGATCATCTTCCGGGCATCCTCAAAAGCCCAGGTTCCTACATGCTGGAATCCTCTGCCCTCCAGGAACCGGATTTGCTTTGGAGTGGTCAGTCCGGCGTTCTGACGTATCTGAAGACGATCAAGAAGCTTTTCCGCTTTGCCGGCGTTATTGATCTCATCAGGGCAAATTCCCCGGTGCTCCAGTGCTTCAAGCTGTTTCTGTGTCGGCGGCGCGGCCTCCCATCCAAAAGCAGGGACATAACCGGAAAGATCTTCATCCTGGATGGACATTTCAAACTGCAGCGGATCCACCAGTTTTTTCTTCCGGCGTTTCATCTCCGCCAGCTGTTTCGCAAGAGCCTCTTCACGTTGCGCCACTACATCCTGAGATGCCTGCGCTTCCGCTTTTTCCAGATCTGCAGGATTCCCTGCATCCTCTTCCAGGTTCTTTGTCATCTGCCGCGCGACATCCGGATCTTCACAGATCAGGTTTGCCGGATGGCACAGTTCATGTTTCTCTGTCAGCCATAGGAAATCAATGAGCAGGAGTTCTTTCTTACCGGGATAAAGCCTTGTGCCTCGCCCTACCATCTGGCAGTAAAGGCTCCTTACCTTTGTAGGCCGGAGAACAATAATACAATCTACGGATGGACAGTCCCACCCCTCTGTAAGCAACATGCTGTTGCACAGGACGTTATACTTGCCGGATTCAAAGTCAGCCAGGACCTCCGCTCTGTCAGCACTGGTGCCATTTACTTCCGCTGCCTGGAAGCCGTTTGCCTCCAGGCAGTCGCGGAATTTCTGACTTGTCCGAATCAGCGGAAGGAATACCACTGTCTTCCTGTTTCGGCAGTATTGCTTCATCTGTTCCGCGATCAGCGGGAGGTAAGGATCCAATGCGGTTCCAATTTCTCCCGACTTAAAGTCTCCGGATTGTATACCCACACTGCTAATATCGAGTCTCAGCGGGATAGTGAGAGCCTGGATCGGCGTCAGATATCCCTCTTTGATTGCTTTGGGAAGTGTATACTCATACGCCAGACTTTCGAAATACTGTCCCAGGTTACGCATATCACCACGATCAGGGGTAGCAGTCACCCCCAGAACTTTTGCATCCTGGAAATGCTGCAATACCCGTTGATAGCCCTCTGAAATAGCATGGTGTGCTTCGTCCACAACGATTATCGGGAAGTAATCCTTCGGGAACCGATTTAATCTGCTTTCCCGCTGCAAAGATTGCACCGACCCGACCACAACGGTATACCATTCACCCAGGCAGCTGCTTTCAGCTTTTTCTACAGCGCACCGCAGGCCGGTGGTTTTTTCGATCTTATCTGCAGCCTGATCCAGCAGTTCTCCCCGATGTGCCAGAATCAGAACCCTTTTCCCTTTCCGTGTCATGTCCTCCACGATCTTGGCGAAAACAATGGTCTTTCCGCATCCAGTGGGAAGCACAAGCAGAGTTCGATTCCTGCCGTTTATCCACTCATCTTCTACGGCTCGTCTGGCTTCTTCCTGGTATGGCCGAAGTGTCATTGCGCCCATTAGAATCCGCCTCCCGGAGACCATGCCTTAAATTCTTTCGGCAAATACCTTGACACCTTGTTGTTCTTCTTTTTAGTACCGTCCTTTGCCGTGTATTCATTGATCGTAAGTTCCAGACGTCCGGTCGATCCAGGGACCTCATTCCATCTCGGATTAAGCGGTTCCCCTTTCTTTTTCTGTCCGATCCCGATAAAGAACTGTGACAGTTTCCATTCAGACTTCTTATGAAGGTATAAAGAATCAAATACCTTATGCTGGGAACCGGAGCCATCCGTAATAACCAGAGTAATATTGGCGACGGGACACGCACTCATTTTTTCACTTCCGGCAAAACGTGCACGCTCCAGGGATTCAACTGTGAAATCGTATTCCCCTTCCGGAAGTAATTCAAATTCAGATTCTTTTTCAATGGAACTATTCCAATCTAATGCATCATTCATATATTCGTTGCTCATTTATGATTCCTCCTTTAATTGAACGGTACTTCTTCCTTATCCTGGATTTCCCGAATCAGTTCTTTTACCTTTGGCCAGTATCCTACGATCCATCCATTTATAAATTCAGGATCCATATTCTGGATCAGTGTTTCTGAAGGGTAATATCCTTTCGATGCGACCGCTGCCTGAATAGACCATTCGCAGATATTATCCTGCTCCATAAGATCAGTCAGAGCCTTCGGGAGTTTTCCCGGGTCTGAAAAATATCTTGAAACAGCAGATCGAGATCCGCCCGTCTCCGGCTCAGTTTTTTTTGTCGGACTTTTCGCAGGCACTTCAGGATCTTCATCCGGCGGTGGTGACATGGTTCCGCTTCCATCCAATTCCTTCCGTGCTGCCTCGGGCGTCATTCTTCTGGCACTCGCGACAGGATCCTGTGAAGCTGCCTTTTCAAAGAGGCTCACCTGTCCGGGAATATTATCCTCTGTTTCATTGGTGGCAACGTCTGGAACGCTTTTCTGTACAGGAGCATTCTGTGTAGGGGCTATAGATGATTCGACAACACTTCGAATACTCTCATAATCCATATCGACTTCATCAGGAAGTCCGAACCTATTCTTTGCATCCCAGCAGGCGTGATGAGTGGTATACATGATACGTCTGCCGCCCTGAACTTTATTCTTTCCTTTCTGGGCGCCCTGTCCATCGACATTAACAACCATGGTCTTATAGTTACAG
Organism: uncultured Lachnospiraceae bacterium; assembly: GCA_946529195.1. The sequence continues at coordinate 2,457 of CAMMZE010000033.1, read as the reverse complement.
AACAGGATCATGTCCGCCCATTCCTTGACCAACGGTCCTACCTGTTTACTGAGTTTCATTTCCCACCGATCATATGCTCCCAGTTCATCCGGCTGTTCAAATTTGCGCATCTGCGCATGTGCGGTAATGACAACATTGATTCCGCGATCAAGCAGATCATTCAGTTGATTTAATAAACCACCGAAGGACTCTTTTACATATACATATCCTTTGCCGTAACCAATACCTTCAATGCCATCTACCTTTTTCTTGGCGCATACATCTTCCGTACAAAGCTTTTCCGCCCAATCTGCTGTATCGATCACAAGGGTTCTGCATACATCCGGGTTGGACTTAACATACTGTACTTCTTCTATCAGCTGTGCCCAGCTGGAAGGTGCGGGGAGCCTGGCAACGTCCATGTGGTTCGTAGAGCCCTCCGTATCAATAAAAACCGGATTCGGGAACTGTGATGCCAGGGTAGATTTTCCAATCCCTTCCGGACCATAGATGACCACTTTTAACGGTTTCTGTATTCTTCCTTTGGAAATCTGCATTAAAACTCTCCTTTCTTCCAACTCTGCGGTGCTGCCAGGGTCTTAGGCTCCGGCGCTTTCCATTCACCATATCCATCTTCAATGATGATCTGACATTCCTCACCTGTACTCACTCGGGTTGCAATCACCTGCAGACCCTCTTTTTCCAGCCAGTCACCAAATTCATGAAGCGTTTTTCGATCCATCTGTTCCAACTTATCAATCAGGACGAATCCACATTCCGGATTAAGTTTCCTGACGATCGCTGTCGCGACCTGCAGCTGCTCTGCTCCACTCATGTTGTCCCACTGCTGACCTTTATAAAGAAGTCTTCCCTCTTCAACCGTCAGATCCGGCAGCGGAAGATCTGCTTCCTGAAGCAACGCTGTTTTCTGATGGCGCACTGCCTCGATCTGTCCGGTCAGGCTGTTATACTGATCAATATAAATCTGGGCGTCTTCCTCAGCCTTGTCTTTATCAAGGTTTGCCCGTACCTTCCGATTGATCTCATCGACCTGAGCAATATTCGCTTCCAATTCCTCAGTCGATTCCATTTTCATCTGAGCCGGCGTCTTCTGAGCTTCATGGTCTTTCTTTTCAAGCTCATTTAATTCCTGGGACAGTCTGGCGATTTCTTTTTTATGCTGTTCAATAAGGTCTCGTGTGCGCATAATTTCATCGCAGATCTGATGATATTCCTGCTGCCACTGCATTCGCTGGGCATTCCTGGCAAGTATCTCCTGCTGTTCACGGATCAGATCTGCAGCTGACACAATATCCTTTGGAGCGTCCGGGTAATATGGCTGTTCCTGGGCGAATTTCTTTTTCTGATCTGCAATCCGTCCGATTGCCAGGCGTTCCTGATAAATGCTTTTTTCCTGCTGTTCAAGCTCTGCCAGTTTAGGTCCTACACCGATGATATTAAGCAAAACCTGTGCCTTTTCCTTATCATTGGCACCCATGAACTTCGGCAGATCCAACGCCAACTTTTCAACAAATGAATCCAAAAGGTTCTGTCCTGCTTTCTGCCCCGAAGGATCCGTTACAGTCAGGGCGCTGTTCTTACCCTTTCGCTCTACCACCAACCCATTGTTCATTACAATGTGCAGGTATGGAGGCACCGCAGATCCGCGTCGCATCGGCTCTGACGGCTTGAAACTGTTGCCGCCCAAAGCCCAGGCAATGGCATCCAATACAGAACTCTTACCCGCAGCATTGTCGCCGCCTATGATAGTCAGGCCGGATGCCGATGGCTCCAGTTTTACGGCCTTTACTCGCTTAACATTCTCGATCTCGAGTTTATTAATTTTTATGCTCATTCCTTCACCTCACAGTGTTCCGCTGCAAAAAGCAGCATCTTTGAACAGAGCTCCGCCATAGACTGATTGGTCTGTTCAGCCAACGATTCAACCATTTCATACGCTTCCCCGCTCACACGAATCCGATAGAAATTGTCGGACGACCGTTTTTTCTGTTTCTTCAGGATCAACTTTTCCATTGATAAAACCCCCATTCTTTAGTATATTGGAGGTACACAAAGACAGCGAATCAATGTGTACCCGTCCCCGGTTTGAGTTGCCGCTCAATCGGGGATTTCCTTTCCGGTTAATGTCTCGAATGCCGTTTCCACGGCTGCCAACAGCATGACGGAAACAAGGAATAAAATGAGGTATGCTGTTGTGATTTCCCATTTCGTCAGATCCGGACTGAGTGGAATGACTGCCCAGAGGGCAGTCTGGATTCCAAAGATAGATAACGCTTCAACGATTGATCTAAGCATTTTCTGGCTCCTCCTCTCCGTAAAGCTCCCGCAGGATGGCTTCTGCGTCTTCCTTCTTTTTCCGTGCTGCTGCCCGCTCCTCATCGGAGTAGTACTCCAGCTGCAAACGGCGCTCATTATCTCTGACAACCTTCTCCCACTTCCGGCAGATCTTTACAAATG
>CAMMZE010000032.1 GCA_946529195.1 uncultured Lachnospiraceae bacterium | reverse complement strand
GAAGATGACAAGTTTTTTGTCTCTGGTCAGTCTTACATCCAGCTCGATTCCGTAGTGATGGTCCACGGCCCGCCCAAAAGCAGCCAGTGAATTCTCCGGGATCCCCTTAGATGCCTGGTGCAGTCCGCGGTGGGCATAATCCCAGCGGAGGAGATGCTGCCATTTTTTCTTTTTCTTGAAACCCGGGAAAGAGGCGAGCAGATAAGTGCCGGTCAGGACGGCAGAAACAGATTCGATGGTTTTTGCAAATTGCTTTTTTGTCATGATTGATTACTCCGATGTATGTTGAAAAGAAAGCCACACTTGAAATATAGCGCGGCATTGTTTATAATAAAGGCAGAGAACTTATCTGGAATGTACGATAACTCCGTACTTTTTGAACCTACATTTTTTTGACAGGGAAGCCGCGTGCATTCAGGCGATGTCAGGCCGTTTCGAATGGAAGACAGAACCTGCGGCCAGGCCACCCACCTAGCAAGAGCTAGGCGTCAAAAATGCGGACACGGCATTCTGGAGGTTCTCTCTTTGTTTTTACAGGGCTTTTTCTGTCAAAACTCTTATAGAGTATAGCACAGGATGAAGTTCGCGGGCAAATATTTTCATACAAAATATTGTGACACAGGTTTATGCATGTGTTATAATATTTCGCAGCGGATACCGCAGGGCAATTGCCTGGCATTTGCGGCGGATCCACTGAAAAAAAACAAGATCCGGAGGATATGATCAGATGATTCGGGATACAATCAGCAGCGCAGTTGCCTCGATCACAGAGGTCTGCAGGGAGGAAAGCGTTTTTTCTGCCGGTGAAGAAGCAGTTCTGATGCCCAGCAGGTGGACGATCGTAGGACTTATTAAGGATCTGAGACGTGTGATCTTTCCCGGATATTTCGGCAGCGAAAACATTTCCAGTACCATGCCGGATTATTTTCTGGGCAATATGATGACCGAGATCTATGAGACTCTCAGGAAGCAGATTGAGACTGCTTTTCTTTTTCGGGACAGCAGGACGGATGAGGCAGACCGCCTGGGAGAGGAGCAGATCCGCCTGCAGGCAGCGAAGATCAGTGAAGAGTTTATCAGTCGTCTCCCGGAGATCCAGAAGCTTCTGCTGATGGATGTACAGGCCGGCTTTGACGGTGACCCGGCTTCTAAGTCAAAGGAAGATATCATTTTTTCCTATCCGGGGCTGTTTGCCATTTTCGTATACCGGATGGCACATGAACTGTATGTGAGGAATGTACCCTTTATTCCCCGTATTATGACAGAGTACGCCCACGGGAAGACCGGGATTGATATCAATGCCGGCGCCCAGATCGGCAAATACTTTTTCATCGATCACGGAACGGGTATCGTAGTCGGAGAGACAACGCAGATCGGAGATTATGTCAAGCTTTATCAGGGCGTGACACTTGGTGCATTATCTACCAGAAAGGGACAGCAGCTGGCCGGCGTCAAGAGACACCCTACCATTGAGGACCGGGTGACCATATACGCCAACAGTACCATCCTCGGCGGAGATACTGTGATCGGGCACGGCTCTGTGATCGGGGGCAATACCTTTATCACGCAGAGCATTCCGGCAGGCAGCAGAGTCAGCTTTACCGCTCCGGAACTCACGATCGGTTCTGCAGAAGGCAGCGCAAGTCTTTGGGATTAATGATTCTTATCTGTTCAGATCGTCTGACATATGGTAAGATAGGAGTATCGGAATATCAGCCGGCAGGACCGGCTTACAGGAGGTTTTTCTCTTATGGACAATTTACATCGTATATTACTGAAACTCAGCGGTGAGGCTCTCGCCGGAGGGAAAGGCTTTGGATTTGACGAAGAGACTTGTCTGGCAGTTGCCCGTCAGGTAAAGGAAATCGTCGATAAAGGCACACAGGTTGCTATCGTGACAGGCGGCGGCAATTTCTGGCGCGGCCGCAACAGCAGCAAGATCATCGAGAGGACACGTTCTGATCAGGTCGGCATGCTGGGCACGGTGATGAACTGTATCTATGTTTCTGAAGTCTTTAAGACGATCGGGCTTAAGACTAAGGTTTATACTCCTTTTGTCTGCGGCGCATTCACCAGCCTGTTTTCCAAGGAGGAAGCAGTGAGAGATCTGGAGGAGGGAAAGGTCGTATTTTTCGCCGGAGGAACCGGTCATCCTTATTTCTCCACAGATACCGGCACCGTTCTGCGTGCCGTGGAGATCGAGGCAGATGCCATCCTGCTGGCCAAGTCGGTTGACGGCATTTATGACAGTGATCCCGATACCAATCCGGACGCAGTCAAGTATGATTCGATCTCCATACAGGAGGTTGTAGACCAGCGCCTTCAGGTCATCGACCTGACATCCTCTATCATGTGCATGGAAAATAAGATGCCCATGGTTGTTTTCGGGTTAAATGAAGATAATAGTATTGTAAACACTCTCTACGGCACGTTCACGGGAACATATGTTACCGTAGAGCAGAAATAGAAACAGTTCAGGAGGTATGATCGATGAGCAACGCAAAACTGGAACCCTTTGAAACAAAGATGACAAAGACACTGGAGTCTCTGGAGAGAGAGTACCAGAATATCCGCGCGGGACGTGCCAATCCTCATCTGCTTGACAAGCTCAAGGTAGACTATTACGGGGCACCGACTCCGATCCAGCAGGTCGGCAATATTTCTGTTGCGGAAGCCAGAGTACTGGTGATCCAGCCCTGGGAGCCCAAACTGATCAAGGCAATCGAGAGAGCAATCCTTGCCTCTGACATCGGCATTACCCCGACCAATGACGGACATGCTATCAGGCTTGTATTTCCGGAACTGACAGAGGAACGCCGTAAAGAGCTTGCCAAAGACATCAAGAAAAAGGGAGAAGCTGCCAAGGTAGCTGTCCGCAACATCCGCAGGGATGGCAATGATACCTTCAAAAAGCAGCTGAAAGATAAACTGATCTCTGAAGACGAGCAGAAAGATCTTGAAAAGGATCTTCAGAAATCGACAGATGATTTTATCAAGAAGATCGACAAGACCGTAGATGAAAAGACCAAAGAAATCATGACAGTATAAAAATACTTGGTTTGAAAGGCTGCCGCTGACGGCAGTCTTTCAGCGTATATAGAAAACCGGAGGACACAATGCTTAAATCAGTAGACGGTGAAATGCTTAATGTGCCTGAGCATGTTGCTATTATTCTTGACGGCAACGGCAGATGGGCCAAAAAGAGGTTCCGCCCCAGAACATTCGGCCATAAGAAAGGAGCCGAAGTACTGGAGCAGATCTGTGAGGATGCGTGGGATATCGGGATCAAATATCTGACAGTCTATGCCTTCTCGACAGAGAACTGGAAAAGACCCCAGGATGAAGTGGATACCCTGATGGACCTCTTTCATCATTATCTGACAGACTATCTGGGACGGATCATGAAGAATAATATGCGGATTCGTTTTATCGGGGACCGCAGCGGCCTGAGTCAGAAGATGCAGGAAGAGATCTATGATCTGGAGAGGGAGTCTGTATACAATACCGGCCTTCACTTTACCATTGCTTTGAATTACGGCAGCAGGGACGAGATGGTCCGTGCCATGAAACGCATGGTAAGAGACGGTCATCATGACCCTGAGGAGTTTACAGAGGAGATGTTCTCTGCATATCTGGATACCGCGGAGATGCCGGATCCGGATCTTCTGATCCGCACCAGCGGGGAGGAGAGACTCTCTAACTATATGCTCTGGCAGCTGGCATATTCTGAGTTTGTATTTACGCCTGTGCTCTGGCCTGATTTTAACAGGGAAGAGCTGATCAACGCGATCCGGATCTATACCGGCCGCAGCAGGCGCTATGGCGGGGTATAAGCGATGTTTAAGACCAGACTGATCAGCGGTGTGATCGTGCTTGCGATTGCAATTGCCGCCATTCTTGCAGGGGGATATGTTCTCTTTTTCTTTACGGCAGCGATCTCCCTGATCGGATTATTTGAATACTACAGAGCTCTGGCAATGGAAAAAAGCCTGACAGCAATTGCAGGATACTGCGGCTGGGCAGTTCTTTATCTGCTCCTCTTTTTTGCTGTCGACGGGGCGGCCATGATGGGCATGGCAGCCGGTACGATCTTTATCATGTCGATTTATGTCTTCACATTTCCCAGATTCAAGGCTCAGGATGCCTTTGCGGCGATCGCCGGACTGGCATATGTGGCCCTGCTCATGTCATTTTTGTATCAGGTCAGGATGCTGGCAGACGGCTTGTGGATCATTCCCCTGGTATTTATCAGCGCATGGGGCAATGATACCTGCGCATACTGTGTAGGCGTATTGATCGGCAAGCATAAGATGTTTCCGGTACTGAGTCCGAAAAAGAGTGTGGAAGGCTTCATAGGAGGCATTGCCGGCGCAGCTGTGCTGGGCCTGATCTACGGTCTGGTATTTGGGAAAAATATTCCTTCCCTTGCCATGCCGGCTGCCGGCTGCACGCTGATCTGCGGTATCGGTGCCCTGATTGCGGTGGTAGGCGATCTTGCCGCTTCCGCCATCAAGAGGGACGCACAGATCAAGGACTACGGAAAGCTGATCCCGGGCCACGGAGGTATCCTGGACCGTTTTGACAGCATTCTGTTTACAGCGCCTGCTGTCTTCATTCTTGCAGTGCTGCTTGGCGCATAGATTAGATTCAACTTTGGGAGGCATATTTTGAAAACGATATCAATACTGGGATCTACCGGTTCCATTGGCACACAGACACTGGATGTCATCAGCAGACACCCCGGGGAATTTACTGTAGCGGCGCTGACCGCAGGGGCCAATATCGATCTGCTGGAAAAACAGGTCCGTCAGTTCAGGCCTGCAGTTGCCGCTGTAGCGGATGAGGAGAAGGCACAGGAGCTGCGGCTCCGGCTGAAAGACATGGAGATCCGGATCTTGTCCGGCATGGACGGTATGATCGAAGCGGTCACCTTGCCGCAGACAGATATTGTCGTGACAGCGGTTGTCGGAATGATCGGTATCCGCCCGACACTGGAAGCAATCAAGGCAGGCAAGGACATTGCCCTGGCCAATAAAGAGACTCTTGTGACAGCCGGACATCTGGTTATGAAGGAGGCAGCGGACAGGGGCGTGCAGATCCTGCCGGTAGACAGCGAGCACTCCGCTATATTCCAGTCTCTGCAGGGAAGCCGCAGGTCGCAGATCCGCAGGATCCTTCTGACCGCATCCGGCGGTCCTTTCCGCGGCAAAACGCGTAGTGAACTGGGTGATGTCAGCCTTGCAGATGCCCTGCATCATCCCAACTGGGTCATGGGGAAAAAGATCACCATCGATTCAGCTACCATGGTCAATAAGGGACTGGAAGTGATAGAGGCAAAGTGGCTCTTTGATGTAGAGCCGGATCAGATCCAGATTCTGGTGCATCCGCAGAGCGTGGTGCATTCTGCAGTAGAGTTTGCTGACAATGCTGTGATCGCGCAGCTCGGTACGCCTGATATGAGGCTTCCCATTCAGTATGCCCTCTTTTATCCGGACCGCAAAACGCTTGGAACAGAGCCGCTGGATCTGTTTTCCGTGCAGGATCTGTCTTTTGAGAAACCGGATCTGGAGACATTTAAGGGACCGGCCTTTGCATACGATGCCATTCGGACAGGCGGAAGCATGCCTACCGTTATGAATGCGGCGAATGAAAAGGCTGTCGATCTTTTCTTACACGAGAAAATCGGTTTCTGGGAGATCTACGACATCATTGGAGAATGTATGGCAAGGCACAAGCTGGTCGCGCATCCGCAGCTGGAGGACATACTGGAGACGGAAAAAGAAACCTACAGATATATTGAGAGCAGGTGGAAACATTGAGAATCATAGTCGCGCTGCTTGTATTCGGCATTATCGTGCTGTTTCATGAATACGGGCATTATATTGTGGCGCGAAAGAGCGGGATCGTTGTGGAGGAATTTGCCATCGGCATGGGGCCCAAGATTGCCGGGATTACCAGAGGCGACACGGAGTTTACCATTCGCGCTTTGCCCCTCGGCGGCGCCTGCATGATGCGCGGAGAGGATTCTGCAGAAGAATGCGAAGAGGGATCCTTTAATTCCAGACCGGTCTGGCAGAGGATCGCTGTGGTCTTTGCCGGCCCCTTCTTCAATTTTATCATGGCCTTCATATGCGCCGTGATCATCATTGGAGCAAGCGGATATATGTCCGGAGAGATCCTGGAGGTTATGGACAATTCTCCCGCCCAGGAAGCCGGCTTTGAGGCCGGGGATAAGATTGTGAAGGTGGACCGGACATCTGTACATACCTTCAGCGATTTCCGCATGTATATCGCCCTCAACCAGAGCAAGAGCTGCGATGTGACGGTTCTGCGGGATGGCGAGAAGCAGGAAATAACGGTCACCCCGCGTCTGGATGATGACGGCTTTTACCGGATCGGTATTGTGGGAGGCGTTATTGAACGCCCCGGTCCTGCAGGCATTCTGGTTAGTGCTTTTTATGAAGTCAAGTCCAATATCAATGTCGTGATAAAGAGCCTGGAAATGCTGATTGCAGGGAAGGTCAGTTCCAGAGACATCAGCGGTCCGGTCGGGATCTTTACGGTGATCGGGGACAGCTATTCCGATGCAGTACAATACGGATTCAAGACGGTGATTCTGACCATCCTCGATCTGATCCTGCTGCTTTCTGCCAACCTTGGCGTGATGAACCTTCTGCCCATTCCGGCCCTTGACGGCGGCAGACTGGTATTTCTGCTGCTGGAGGCAGTTCGCGGGAAACCAATCGACAGAGAAAAAGAGGGCATGGTTCATTTTGCGGGATTTGTGATCCTCATGATCATCATGGTACTTGTAATGTTTAATGATTTTGCCAGAATTGCCGGATATTAGGAGTGAAATATGACAGACAGAACGAAAGCAAAAGTGGTTCGTATCGGGGACTGCATGATCGGAGGCAATTATCCTGTTGCCATACAGTCCATGTGCAATACAAAGACAGAAAACGTAGAGGCGACGGTCAGACAGATCCTGGCACTGGAAGAAGCGGGCTGTGAGATCATCCGCGTTGCGGTGCCGACCATGGAGGCAGCCCAGGCCATTTCCGAAATCAAAAAACAGATCCATATCCCTCTGGTAGGAGATATCCATTTTGATTACCGTCTGGCAATCGCAGCAATTGAAAACGGCGTAGACAAGATCCGGATCAATCCCGGAAACATCGGTTCCACAGACCGTGTCAAGGCAGTTGTGGATAAGGCCAGGGAATATGATATTCCCATCCGCGTCGGTGTAAACAGCGGATCTCTGGAAAAGCATATTCTGGAGAAAAACGGCGGTGTAACAGCAGAGGGACTGGTGGAAAGCGCACTTGATAAGGTAAAGCTGATCGAGGATCTGGGCTATGACAATCTGGTCATCAGTATCAAATCCTCCGATGTGCTCATGTGCGTTGACGCATACAGACTGATCGCTGAAAAGACCGATTATCCCCTTCATGTGGGGATTACAGAGTCCGGAACCCTCTTTTCCGGAAATATCAAGTCCGCAATCGGACTGGGGATCATGCTCAGTGAAGGGATCGGACATACCATTCGGGTCTCTCTGACGGGGGATCCGCTGGAGGAGATCAAATCTGCAAAGATGATCCTGAAGACGCTGGGAATGCGCAGCGGCGGGATCGAAGTGGTTTCCTGTCCGACCTGCGGCAGGACGCAGATCGATCTGATCGGACTGGCCGGTCAGGTAGAGAATCTGGTACAGGCCTATGACCTGGATATCAAGGTTGCCGTGATGGGCTGTGTTGTAAATGGCCCCGGAGAGGCAAAAGAGGCGGATATCGGCATAGCCGGCGGCAAAGGCGAGGGACTTCTGATCCGAAGGGGTCAGATCATCCGGAAAATCCCGGAGAGCGAGTTCCTGAGCACATTAAAGTATGAACTTGATCACTGGAATTCATAAAAGGATGGATCATAAATGAAACTGTTTCTGGAAGTCTTTCCGGATCTGAAACTGGATGCAGAACTGGCGGATGCTTTTGCGTCTGCCTCCTGCGGTAAAGTAACTGCCTGCAAAAGCAGGCAGTTACTTCGCGTTGACGTTGAAAATGATTTTCTGATTCCGGAGAGATATATTCTCCGTGTTGAGAAGGAAATCAAAAGACAGATGTTTTCAGGCAATGTCGACATCAGGCTCAATCCCCATTATCATCTTTCGGATCAATTTACGGCTTCTGTCATCTATGAGGCTTATAAGGAGAGCTTTATTGCGGAGCTGGAGCAGGAGAGCGGTGTCATCGGCAGTATTTTAAGGTCTCTTGACATTCAGTTCCCCGCCGAGGAGAAGATGGAGATCCGGATCCCGCAGAATCCTGTCCTCCGTCAGAAGGCAGACTGGCTCAGTTCTTATTTCCGTGATGTATTCCAGAACCGTTTTGACAGAAGGCTTGAAGTAGAGATCATTTCCACGGAAAAAGAAGCCAGGACAGACAGTGCGGCAGAGGAAGCCATTCTTGCGGAAAAAGAAGCAGTTGCCCGCATCATGGACAATTATGAGAAACTGCAGAAGCAGGAAGAGGCTGAGCAGGGATCTGAGCAGGAGAGGCTGCAAAAGGAACAGGAAAAGAAGGAAAGAAGCAAAAAGTATGCGAAAAAACTGCCTAAGGATAAGAATCTGGTCTACGGCAGGAACTATGAGAATGGGGAATTCATGCCTCTTTCTGAAATCACGGATGAGATCGGAGAGGTC
>CAMMZE010000031.1 GCA_946529195.1 uncultured Lachnospiraceae bacterium | reverse complement strand
TCTCAGACCACATTTAATTTCAAAAAATTTGAATTACTTATTGAAATCATACAAAAAAAAGGGTATGATATAAGTTGTCAAAATACCATTTGCAATGCAACCGAGGAGAGGCAAAAAGAAGCCCGCGAAATAGCAGGCCAGGTGGACTCCATGATCGTGATCGGAGGACGCAGCAGCTCCAATACGCAGAAGCTATATGATATTTGCCGGAAGGAATGTAAGAATACTTACTATATACAGACACTTGTTGACTTAGACTTAAAGACATTTGGCTCTATAGGTAATGTAGGTATTACTGCAGGGGCTTCCACCCCAAATAATATTATCGAGGAGGTTCACAACCATATGTCAGAAATGATGAATGAGAGTTTCGACGAGATGCTTGACGCATCGTTTGTTACGATCAAGAATGGAGATGTAGTAACCGGTACTGTAATTGATGTTAAGCCTGATATGATTATCCTTAATATCCATTACAAGGCAGACGGTATTATCACCAGAGAGGAGTACTCAAACGAGGCAAAGGCTACTAACCTTGATCTGACTACTGTTGTCAATGTTGATGACGAGATGAAAGTTAAGGTCATCAAGGTAAATGACGGAGAAGGACAGGTACTTCTTTCCTACAGAAGACTGGCACCGGATAAGGTCAGCAAGATTGTCGAGGATGCATTCAACAATCATGAAGTTCTCACAGCTAAAGTTGACAAGGTTCAGTACAAAGATAAAGAGAGAGAGAAGAAGGCTTCCGGTCTCAGCGTGACCGTTGACGGCACCAGGATTTTCATTCCTGCAAGCCTTGTTTCCGACAGCTTCGAGAGAGATCTCAAGAAGTACGAGGGAGAGGAGATCTCCTTCCTGATCACAGAGCTCAATCTTGAGCCCGGCAAGAAGAGAATCATCGGCGACAGAAAGCAGATCGTCGAGGCTGAGAAGGCAAAGAAGAAGGAAGAGCTCTTTGCCCGCATCCAGCCCGGTATGATCGTTGAAGGCCGTGTTAAGAATGTTACCAAGTTCGGTGCTTTCGTTGATCTCGACGGCGCAGACGGACTGCTTCATATTTCTGAGATGTCCTGGGGCAGAGTTGAGAACCCTGACAAGGTTGTCAAGGTTGGCGATGTACTCAAGGTTATCATCAAGAACATCGAAGGCGAGAAGATCGCCCTCAGCCTGAAGTTCCCGGAGAGCAATCCCTGGTATACAGCAGCTGAGAAGTACGCAGTAGGCAATGTTGTAGAGGGAAGAGTTGCCAGAATGACAGATTTCGGTGCTTTCATCGAGCTGGAGCCCGGTGTAGACGCCCTCCTGCATGTATCCCAGATCTCTAAGGATCGTGTGGAGAAGCCTTCTGATATCCTTGCAATCGACCAGATGGTTACTGCCAAGGTCGTAGAGTTCAAGGGCGAGGAGCAGAAGATCAGCCTCAGCATCAAGGCTCTTGATTCTGCTGAGGAGTATACCGATGAGGAGCCGGCTGCAGAAGAGGCTCCTGTTGAGGAAGCTCCCGCAGAGGAAGCTCCTGCAGAGGAATAATGATCCGGTGATGAATTACGGGGCCGTCGTATATGCTGCGATGGCCCTTTTTTCCGTATCACTGTAAATGAATCGAAAGGAGGGGCTCCATGTCCGGTTATTATTCCATGAAGACCAGATACTTTGTGATCCAGCTGGCCAAAGGAGTCAGCCTGATCGGAATCAGTCTCTGCATCGCGGCAGCAATCGCGATTGAGATGATGCAGAAGTATGACAGTGACAGCCGAATGGCCTATATCATAGGTCTGGCAATCTGTGCCTTTATCCTCATAGGCGGCGCTTTTCTCTGTCTGCAGGCATTTCATTTTGACCGTGCGATGCTGGGACGAAAGAAGGAAGATTACGCCCTCCTGCAGAAGGAGCTTGCACAGGAGGATTCCGTTGCCATCCATGATCTGATTGTGACCAATCATTTTGTGATGATCTTTACCAAGCAGTTTTCCGGTTTTTGCCGGCTGGTGCGAATGAAGGATATCATAGCCTGTTTTGAAAATCCGGTTTACGGTACGGTAGAAAAGATTAATGATTACACGATCACCCTTTATGACAAGAAGTTTGAACGCTATCAGATCGTGCTGGACGGGGATGCCGTAGAAGAGGGACACAGGGGCGTGGAAAAGATCTATGCTCTGAGACCCTGGATCATCCGGGAGAATCTGGGCAGATTTGAAGAAGGCGCGGCGACGGCTGCAGGGCGAAGAGATCTGATCAAAGAGCTGGAAAGAGCCAGACGCGGTGAAAGTGCTCCTGTGGAGACAGAAACAGAAAGCAGAACGGAAGCGCCGGCCCCGAAGAAAGGCAGAAAGCTTCTCAGTCTCAGAAAGAAAAAGGACAAGTAAAGATGGCTTAGTCAGAGACTATGGCAGTGAGGTATTTCCCGGCAAGGGAAGTATCCTGCTGCCATTTTTCTTTCTCATACTGTGTGTAAGAAAGATCCGCTTTTCTGGATTCAGAAAAATGGGGGCCCGGGAAAGCGGCAGGAACAGGAAGAAAGATTCCCTCCCGATTAACATAACAGGTGTCCGGAGTGGCCTTGACACGCTTGCTGCGGTCTACGAATTGGGCGACGCTGCGGTGAATGGCGGTATCCTCCTCCGGCAGATAATAATAGTCATTGCAGGGACCCGGCAGAAAATAACGAAGCCTTCCGTAATAAGGCGCAGTAAGAGCCTGGCCGGTTTTCCCCTCAAGATGGAAACTGGCAAAGCTATTCTGCCAGGAGACAGGCCGGGGGACCGGAGCAGACAAAGACACAGAAAAGAGAATACCTTCTGCTGTCTCTGAGCAGGCGGCAGACTCCCATTTTCCATGGAGAAAATCCAGATAAGAATGCAGTTTGCAGACCTGGCAGAGAAAATGGATATCTTCCTTGGCATGCAGAACAAGAGCATCCCTGGCAGAAAGATCTTTCTGCCGTTCCCATGTTTCAAAGACGGGAATCAGCTCTCTGCCGGTTCGGATTCCTCTGCGGGAAAAGGACAGAAAGGATTCGATCTCTGCCTTTTTCAGATGGGTCAGGGGCAGGATATGCAAAAGAGGCCGGAATGATTTTTGCAGATCTGTCAGCTGCTTGCCGGGGAAAAGGGCTTCTTCACTGTAAATGTCAAAACGGTCTGCCAGGAAGCGAAAGGCAAAAGAATTCCCGCCATAAGACAGAAGGACAGGGAAGGAGCCAGCCAGGTCCTGCAGACGGAGCAGCATTGCTTTTTCATCCATTCTGCTGCCGGCAAGCCAGGTGATGCAGTCCATCTCATCATCGGTCTTGTATGCGGCAGAAATCATGCATACAAAGGAAGAAGAGGTCCTAAGACCCGTTGTCTCAACATTGAGCAAAAGGGTATTTTCCGGCACATACATGCATCCTTCTGCGCTCCATTTGGATCTGATTTCTTCCATGCAGACACCTCCCGACATCATCAAAAGTGTTATATACAGTATAGAAAACTTTCATATATTTTTCAACTTTATTACATGGAAAAGAACAGAAGTTCGTGGTATGATAGTTACAGTACGTATACAAGGAGAATAACATGATAGCTTTTTTACGGGGAGAACTTGCCGCTAAAGGTGAGGATTTCGCGGTGATTGATGTTGGCGGCGTCGGCTATGAAGCGCAAGTGACAACATCGGATGCATCGGCACTGCCGGGAATCGGCGATCCGGTGATGATCTATACATATTTGTATGTCCGTGAGGATGTGATCGGACTGTACGGATTTCTCCGGCGCGATGATCTGACAGTATTTAAGCAGCTTCTCACAGTCAGCGGAGTGGGCCCGCGCGGCGCGCTTGGCATTCTTTCCGCATTATCTGCATCTCAGCTTCGCATGGCCATTCTGGCAGAAGATGTCAAGTCCATTACCAGAGCTCCGGGAATCGGAGCCAAGACTGCCAAGCGTCTGATCATCGAGTTGAAGGATAAGATGAATCTGGAAGATGTTCTGGAGACAGGCGAAGGGGAACAGGTACAGGCAGCGGCAGATCCCGCAGCCGGCAAGGAAGTTGTACTTGCCCTTGTTTCACTGGGATACAGCAGGTCAGATGCCCTGCGGGCGGTTAAGAGTGTTTCCGGCGCAGATGCCATGGAGGAGGAAGAACTTCTCAGGCAGGCACTGAAAGAAATTATCAGATTTTAGGAATTGAAATATGGCAAAGAGAATTATTACGACAGAGATGTCGGATGATGATATCAAAATTGAAAATCATCTCCGTCCTCAGTATCTGAAAGATTATATCGGACAGGCAAGGACCAGAGAGATGCTGCGGATCTATATGGATGCCGCATTAAAGAGAGGAGAGCCTTTGGACCACGTGCTCTTTTACGGGCCTCCCGGTCTGGGAAAGACGACTCTGGCCAGCATTATTGCCAACGAGATGGGAGTCCATATCAAAGTCACTTCCGGTCCGGCCATTGAAAAGCCGGGAGATATTGCGGCCATTTTAAACGGCCTGGGCGAGGGGGATGTCCTCTTTATTGATGAGATCCACAGGCTCAGCAGGCAGGTAGAGGAAGTCCTTTATCCGGCTATGGAGGATTATGCCATTGATATCATCATCGGCAAAGGGGCAACGGCAAAGTCTATCCGCCTGGATCTGCCCAGGTTCACCCTGGTTGGCGCAACGACACGGGCAGGACTGCTTACAGCTCCTTTAAGAGACCGTTTCGGCGTAGTCAGCCGCCTGGAGTTTTATTCGAATGAAGAACTGGTTGAGATCATCCGGCGTTCCGCCCAGGTTCTGGGAGTTGGGATCGATGAACGGGGTGCGCAGGAGCTTGCAAGGCGGTCAAGAGGCACGCCGCGTCTGGCAAACCGCCTGCTCAAGCGTGTGAGAGATTACGCCCAGGTCATTCATGACGGCCTGATTACAGAGCAGGTTGCCAATGAAGCCCTGGATCTTCTGGATGTGGACAAGTACGGGCTGGACCAGGCAGACCGCAATATTCTGATGACGATCATCGAGCGCTTCGGGGGCGGACCGGTCGGACTGGATACGCTTTCTGCAGCACTGGGAGAAGACAAAGGGACGCTGGAAGAGGTCTATGAGCCCTACCTGATCAAGATCGGTTTTCTGCAGCGGACACCGCGCGGCAGGATCGCTACCGAAGCGGCCATACGCCACTGTATCTGACCCTGTGTCAATAAAATTGTTGTAATTGGCGAAAAATCAGCTATAATTGAATCAAGAAAAGGCGCAAAGTGAAAAAGGGGGAGTACAGATGTCATCCAGGACAGATTCAAAAGTCCTTATCGGCGGCAAGATCTATACGCTCAGTGGATATGAGAGTGAGGAGTATCTGCAGAAGATTGCTTCTTATCTGAATAATAAGATCAAAGAATTAAACCAGCTCCAGGGATACAAGCGCATGAGCGCTGATATGCAGAAGATTTTTCTGGAACTGAATATAGCAGATGATTATTTTAAGGCGAAAAAGAGAATCGATGAGATGGAAGCCGACATGGACGATAAAGATAAGGCGGAGTACGACCTGAAGCATGAGCTGATCTCTGCTCAGGTGCAGATTGAGGATGCCGGCAAGGAGATTACCAGGCTCAGAGAGGAGATTGCGGAGATGCAGAAGCAGATTGTCAGACTGGAAGCATCCGCCGCACAGCATTCATAACAGCGATTCAAAAGTGCCTTGACGGAGGCACTTTTGTTTTTTGCGGTTCCGGATGCGGACTATTCTTAAGAAATCGTGAGGGAAAAGCATGGAAAGGAAAATCGAGATACTGGCACCGGCGGGTTCTGCCCAGGCTATGAAAGCGGCATTTCGGGCAGGCGCAGACGCAGTCTATATGGGAGGTCGGCTTTTTGGCGCCCGTGCGTATGCACAGAACCCGGAAGAGGAAGGACTTCTTGAAGCGATCGATTACGCCCATCTGCATGGGAAGAAGCTTTACCTTACGGTCAATACGCTTTTAAAAAATGAAGAAATAGACGAAAGTCTCTACGATTATATTCTGCCTTTATACCGGCAGGGACTGGATGCGGTTCTGGTGCAGGATCTGGGCGTTCTGCAGTTTCTGGCTGAGCATTTCCCGGATCTGCCGCTGCACGCAAGCACCCAGATGACGGTCTATGGAAGTGATTATGCAAACTGGCTGAAGAGATTTCATATCAGCCGGATTGTTCTGCCCAGGGAATTGTCCCTTGGGGAGATCAAGGCAATGAAAGAGGAGACCGGGCTGGAAATCGAGGTGTTCACGCACGGTGCTCTGTGCTGCTGCTATTCGGGCCAGTGTCTGATGAGCAGTATGATCGGAGGCAGGAGCGGAAACCGCGGCCGCTGTGCCCAGCCATGCAGACTGCCTTATACCCTGCAAGGGGGCAGGAGCAAAAAGCAAGGCTATCTGCTCAGTCCCAAAGATCTGTGCAGTCTGGACCTGCTTCCGGATATCATAAGCGCAGGGGCAGATTCTCTTAAGATCGAAGGAAGGATGAAGGGACCGGAGTATGCTGCTCTGACCGCATCCTTATACAGAAAATACGCTGATCTCTATCTGGAGAAGGGGAAAGAAGGCTACTCGGTCAGCGAAAACGACCGCCAGCAGCTTCTGGAGATCTTTAACCGGGGCGGATTTACAGACGGATATTTCAGACGGCATAACGGACCTGAGATGATGAGCATGAAGCGGCCAGGAAATGCCGGCTTGCAGATCGGCAGCGGAAAGGCCCAGAAAGGCTCAGCACTGATTACTTTTTCCCAAAGGGCTGTAAAAGGAGACCTGATCGAACTGCCGGGAGGACAGCAGATTCGTCTGAATGCAGATGCAGCACCGGGCAGCAGTCAGCGGATCCCGGTTAAGGGTAAGCTTCCGGAGGGCAGGTTCCCTGTCATGCGCATGCAGAGCAAGGCACTTTCTGCACGGCTGGAGCCTTTTGTCAGCGGGGAGGATTCGAAGGAGATTCTGCAGGGAGAGGCAGTGCTGCGTTTAGGGCAGCCCGCGCAGCTTACGGTAACCGGAGCAGCAGGCTGTGTTCAGGTAAGCGAAGGCTGTGTGCAGCCGGCGGTTAAGAGGCCGCTTACGGCAGAAGAGATCGAAAGCAGACTTAGAAAAACGGGATCCACACCCTTTGCTTTTGACAGTCTAAAGGTCAACCTGGACGATGGCATTTTTATGCCAATTCCGGAGATCAATGAATTGCGCAGAAAAGCGCTTTCCTCCTATGAGGAAGTGCTTTATCAGGGTTTCCGCAGAAATCCTGTTCCTGTGAATCCCGGCGAATCCGAAGTGAAGAAGGACCAGATCAGGCAGTCAGATGCATTTCTTTCTGTGCTGGTTTCTGACAGGGAGCAGCTGAAGGAGGTCTTATGTCATCCGCGCGCAGGCAGAATCTATGTCAACGCAGAAGATGATGATGCCTGGATGGAAGAGGCAGCTGCTATGATACATGCAGCAGGCCGCCAGTTTTATCCAGCTCTTGCGCATGTCTGGAGACTGGATCAGAGAGAAAAGCTGGAAAAGCGGCTCAAAGGCCTGAGCAGATTTGCCCCGGACGGCTATCTGGTCAGAAATATGGATGCTTTTCTGGCTCTTGAGAAGCTGGGGAATACCCTTCCTGTCCTTGCAGATTACGGGATCTATGCCATGAATGATACAGCAGGCCGACTGATCCGGTCCTGCTTTGACGGATTTACTCTTCCTGTGGAACTAAACAGGCGGGAACTGGAAAATCTGGCAGATTATAGTCAGGGCGAGATGATCGCCTACGGGCGGATACCGCTCATGATCACAGCTCAGTGCCAGCAGAAGAATCATTTCGGATGTACACATCAGCCGGGATGGCTGCAGCTGGAGGACAGGATGCATATGCGCTTCCCGGTCCGCAATGTTTGCAGCGGCTGTTATAATATCATATATAACTCTGTCCCTTTATGTCTGCCGGAGGCGGCAGGCGGGAAAGGCCGCAGACCGGCAGCTGTCCGGCTGCAGTTTTTGCAGGAGACAAGGGAAGAAGTCTCACAGATCCTGCGGCTCTTTGAGGAAGCCGCTGCAGGCAAAGCCGTGCGCCCCGAGGATCTGCCGGAGCATACAAAGGGACATTATAAACGAGGAGTGGAATAACTATGCTTTCCATCGTGACACAGGTGGTAAAATACCTGGCGGTCCTGCTGATCGCCGTCTACACCCTCCGGTGTTTTACCGTATTTAATGTGAAATCAGAGCAGAGGCAGAGAAAGATCTACATCGGACAGAATGTGATCATGCTTCTGATTCATCTGCTTTTGAATATCGTGATTATCATGAACAGACCAACGGTGATGATGATACTCTTTTACATCGCTCAGTTCTGTTTCTTTCAGGTTGCCTTGTTTCTCTACAGCAATCTGTATAAGAATGCGTCCAGGCTGCTGATCAATAATATGTTTTTCCTGCTCATGATCGGCTTCTGCATGCTGACCAGGCTGGATTTTGCACTTGCGGTCAAGCAGTTTATGATCGCAGTTGTATCTGTTCTGCTGAGTCTGATCGTGCCTGTCATGATAGATAAGATCAGCGTGCTCAGCCGTCTGGGAATCTTTTACGGCGTTCTGGGCCTTCTGGTTGTAGGGTCGGTATTTGTCTTCGGCGAATCCGTCTACGGGGCCAGAAACTGGATCTCAATCGCGGGAATCGGTTTTCAGCCTTCAGAGCTGGCCAAGATCATTTTCGTATTCTTTGTGGCATCGATGCTGTATAAAAACACCAGTT
>CAMMZE010000030.1 GCA_946529195.1 uncultured Lachnospiraceae bacterium | reverse complement strand
TAAAAATTTGGTAATTTTTTAATAAAATCCACTTATTTTTATAGGAAATAGTGTTCACATTTGGTTAGAATGATGCTATAATTGAGTAGCGCTTGAAACTTGAAGGAAAATCAGGTTAAGAAAGCAAACGCTGTATGAGGCAGCGAAGGACGGATGTATCACTTAGGGGTGACCCGAAAAAAGTATCAATGAGGGGAGATCTTTATGCAAATCACAGACATCCGAGTAAGAAAGATCAGCAAAGAAGGCAAAATGAAAGCGGTAGTATCTATCACCATCGATGAAGAATTTGTTGTGCACGACATCAAGGTGATAGATGGAGAGAAAGGACTCTTTATCGCAATGCCCAGTCGCAAGACAGCTGACGGAGAGTACAGAGACATTGCTCATCCAATCAACTCACAGACGAGAGACAGAATTCAGCGCGAAATACTTGCTAAATATGAGGAAGCAGCAGCTGCAGAGAACTTCGAATACTAGAAGTTTCAGGACGGCGTAGTTATACAGAAAACATAGGATGGTGAATGAGTGTCATGTGCACAAAGAAATGACATCGGGATCCGGGCCGAAAGAAAATTTCAGGCGGATTCTGGTGTCTTTTTCTTGTCCCCAAAGGAGAGGATTGCGCGTGCCTGACACGGCTTGACAAAAAGCGTGCATGCAGTCTAAAATAAACTTTATCTGTAAAAAAGGAGCGGAATCTGCTATGACATATCTCATTGCCGGACTGGGCAATCCGACTAAAAAATATGAAGGCACACGGCATAATGTTGGTTTTGAAACAATCGATCTGCTGGCACAGGACTGCCAGATTGCAGTCAGAGAGAAAAAACACCGTGCGATCTGCGGAAAAGGAATGATCGGCGGCAGCCGGGTAATTCTGGCAAAGCCGCAGACGTATATGAACCTGAGCGGAGAGAGCCTGCGGATGATCTCTGATTTTTATCAGATTCCTCCAGAAAATATTATTGTGATCTGTGATGATATCAATCTGCCTGCCGGGCAGCTGCGTATCCGGGAAAAGGGAAGCGCAGGAGGACACAATGGCCTGAAAAATATTATTCTGCATCTGGGGTCCCAGGATTTTAAGAGGGTCAGGATTGGAGTCGGAGGCAATCCCCAGGGACGCGACCTGGCAGATTATGTACTCTCGCGTTTTGACAGCACGGACAGAAAAATCATGGATGATGCAGAAAAGGATGCTGCGGAAGCGGTTAAGCTGATGGCATGCGGAGAGACAACGAAAGCAATGAACTTATATAATATAAAGAAAGAACGCAGCTAAAAGCAGACTGGAGCAGGAAAGCAGGAGGAACGTAAATTGCGTATATTACTGGAACCCTTAGATGGGATGCCCGGATTTCCCGCGGCGAAGGAAGAGCTGAAAAAGAATACGGGGCCTCTGATGCTGGAAGGCTGTGTGGATGATATGAAGTGCCATCTGATCGCTTGTGCAGGGGAAGGATTTGCCAAAAAGCTGATCATTGCCCCGACAGAGGCAAGGGCAAGAGAAATCGAGGAAGATTACCGGTTTTTTGACCGGAATGTTTTTTATTATCCGGCTAAGGATGCTATTTTCTTCGAAGCGGATGTACACAGCAGTCTGATTGTAAGCCAGAGACTGGCGGCAGTAGGAAAACTGATTGATAGAGAACCGGTTACAGTTGTTGCCAGCGCAGGAGCGCTTTTGGATAAGATTTTGCCGCTTGAGAGACTTCGCAGCAGCTGTCTGGACTTAAAGGCAGGTGACAGGCTGCAGACAGACCATTTTGCAGCGCAGATGACTGCCATGGGATTCGAGCGCGTTGCGCAGGTCGAACAGCCTGGTCAGTTTTGCATTCGCGGCGGAATCATTGACTTTTATAATCTTTGTGATGAGGCGCCTTTCAGGGTTGAGCTCTGGGATGAAGAGATTGATTCGATCCGTATTTTCGATGCAGAGAGTCAGCGCACTGTAGAGATGTGTCAGAGTGCCAGGATTTATCCCGCATCCGAATATATTCTGGAGAAAGAGGAACTGGAAGCGGGTATTGCAAAGATCCGAAAGTCTCTGCAAAAAAGAATGGGAGATCTGGAAAAAGGCGGAGCCTTTGCGCAGTCTGCCGGGCTGAAGTATCAGGTAGAGGAATTCTGCGAGCAGGTGCTTTTGTCGCAGACAGGAGTGAATGCAGACAGTTATCTGCCTTTTTTCATTGATCAGACGGTAGGACTTCTTGATTATTTCGCGGAAGAGGACAGTTTGATCGTATTTGATGAACCTGCCAGAATCGAAGAGGAAGCAGGTTCTTTGTATGCCCAGTGCGAGGAAAGTATGCAGGAGCGTCTGGCAGCAGGCCGCCTTCTTCCGCAGCAGGCCTCGCCGCTTACCAACAGCGTGAAAATCATGAGAAAAGCTGCCGGAATGCGTCTGCTTTTACTTGCAGCTATTCCTGTGGGGCTGAAAGATATCCCCATGCACAAACATTTTGCTGTAAACGGAACCGGCATGAGAAACTATCGCGGCAATTTCTCTTTGCTGGTCAGAGATCTGGAAAGATGGAAAAAGAATAAATACCGTATTATTATTGTAAGCAGGTCATCTCTGCGCGCGCGTCAGCTGGTCAAAGACCTGCAGGAACGGGAGATTGTTGCCGAATATACAGAAGATCTGCAGCGTGAGGCGCGTCCGGGTGAAATTCTTGTGATACACGGCAGTTTTCGAAGGGGGATTGAATATCCGCAGCTGCGCTTTGTGATCATTTCGGAAAATGATATGTTCGGGGACAGAAAGCGAAAGCGAAGCCGTCCTGCAAAAAAGAGAGATGCGGCAGCGGATCTTCGGAAGCTTTCTGACCTGCATGTTGGAGATTATGTTGTTCATGAAGATGCCGGAATTGGTATCTACAGAGGCATTGAACAGGTCAGCATCGATGATGTGGAAAGTGATTATATCAAGATCGAGTATGCGGGGGGAAGTAATTACTTTATCTCAGTGACCTGTCTCGATAAGATTCAGAAATATGCAGATGCAGAGACAGAAAAGGTAAAAATTAATAAACTTGGCGGTTCAGAATGGCAGAGGACGAAGAACCGGGTACGCAGGGAGATGCAGGTAGTAGCACATGACCTGGTTAACTTGTACGCAGCCCGTCAGTCCAGGACTGGTTTTGCCTGCGGACCGGATACTGTCTGGCAGACAGAGTTTGAGGACCTGTTTCCTTTTGAAGAGACCGAGGATCAGAGAACTGCCATTGAGGCGGTAAAAAAGGATATGGAGAGCGGCAAGATCATGGACAGGCTGATCTGCGGGGATGTTGGTTTTGGAAAGACAGAAATCGCAATTCGCGCAGCCTTCAAGATTGTGCAGGAGGGAAAACAGTGCGCGGTCCTTGTACCAACGACGATCCTGGCACAGCAGCACTATACAACCTTCAGCCAGAGAATGGAAGGATATCCGGTCAGCGTGGGAATACTCTCCAGATTCAGTACACCGACACAGATCAAAAAAACGCTTGCGGATCTGAAAGCAGGGAGAATCGATATCATCATCGGGACCCACAGAATCTTATCAAAAGATGTGATCTTTAAAGATCTGGGGCTGCTTGTCATTGATGAGGAGCAGCGGTTTGGCGTCCGTCAGAAGGAAAAAATCAAGCTTTTGCGTGAAACGGTCGACGTGATCGCACTGACAGCAACACCAATCCCCAGGACCATGCATATGAGCCTGATTGGTGTGAGAGACATGAGTATTCTGGAAGAAGCCCCCGCTGAGAGGCTCCCGATTCAGACATATATAATGGAAGAAAGTGATGATGTTGTCAGAGACGCGATCCGGCGGGAGCTCCGGCGCGGCGGTCAGGTCTTTTATGTATACAATCGCGTAGGAGGAATCGAGGAAGCAGCTGCCAGGATCGGGGCCATCGTTCCTGAGGCAGAGGTTGCCTATGCGCACGGACAGATGGGAGAACGGGCCTTGGAGAAAGTAATGTACAGTTTTGTAAATGGGGAGATTGACGTGCTGATTTCTACGACGATCATCGAGACAGGACTGGACATTATGAACGCGAATACCCTGATTGTTCATGACGCAGATAAATTCGGTCTTTCCCAGCTGTATCAATTGCGGGGAAGGGTCGGCCGATCAAACCGGACAGCGTATGCATTTCTGCTTTTCCGGAGAGACAGAGTATTAAGCGACATTGCCCGTAAGAGACTCTCTGCCATCAGGGAGTTCACGCAGTTGGGATCCGGATACAGGATCGCGATGCGGGATCTGCAGATCCGCGGGGCAGGAAGTCTGCTTGGCGAGTACCAGAGCGGCAATATCGGAGAAGTCGGATATGATCTCTACTGCAAACTGCTCGGAGAGGCTGTCGCGCAGGAAAAAGGAGAGCCCGCGCCAATCACGTCAGAGACCGTTATGGATATGGATGTGGACGCTTACTTGCCGGCAACTTTTATCCGCAGTGAAAATCAGAAGCTGGATATGTATAAACGAATTGCTTCTGTGCAGAATGAAGATGAGTATGAAGATGTTCTGGAAGAACTTCTGGATCGTTTCGGTGAGATTCCTGCTCCTGCGATGAACCTGCTCCGGATTGTACGCCTGAAAACAGAATGTGCAGGGCTGGACGCGGAACTGGTCAGCCTGAAAAATGGGATCTTGCAGATCACCCTTTCTTCGAAAGCGGATATTAATGCAGACGGGGTGCCGGATCTGCTCCGCTTGTGCGGCGGAAAACTAAAATTGAAATTCAGCGGAAAAGCGCCTGTGTTTGAGATGGATCTGAAAAAGTTCTCCAGTGACGGCAGCCTGAAACAGGCAGAGGAGCTGGTGCAGATGATGCGGACAACCCTCTTGAATACCGGCTCCGGAAGCGGTAAGTAAACAAAGGGATTGATTCGAAGACTGTTTTGGTGTACAATGTTGACAATAGTGCAGCGCTGCGTCGCTGCCTGATCAGCTGCGAGTTGGGCAGCCGGAAAAGTCAGTTACTGGGCCGCAAGGTCTATTGCGGATAGATTTGCTTTGCAAAAGGAGAGAACGAAATGGCAAGAAAGAAAAAAGATTTCTGGGACGGCGTCGATGATGCGCGTGTTGTCGTAGAGAAGACAGCAGACAGCCGCACGCAGACAGCAGAGGAGGAGTGGTCTGCAGTGAAGAGCACTCCGATTAAGGTCATCATGAGGATTCTTCTTATGATTTCCTGCCTGGCAGCTCTTGCTTCTGGATTTATTGCCTATCAGTTTATTCAGGACAGATATGCGGGAGGCAGCTACAGCACGGATTATTTCAACAGCGGCAGCTTCGCAAAGGAGTATAACAATAGCGTAGAAAAACTCCTGGGTCTGGTAGAGGGTATCGAGGCGGATCCTTCTGTTCTCCGTGAGGGCAATGAGCAGCTTCTTTCTACTCTGACAGAGAATTATATGGGTAAGGATACGAATTTCTCCTTCCTGATCCAGGATGAAGACCATTTCCAGCTGGTATCCAGCGGAGATGATGCTAAAGACCGTATCGAGGCAAGTAATCATTATGCCTTGATTTCCAACACCGAAGGTGAGACAACGGTGAAGAGTTCCATTCCCGGAAACCTTCTGGAAAAAGATAAATGGTCTGAGGTCCTTTCTCAGACTTCCAGCAAGTATATTATTTATACGACAGTAGATAATGAGCTTACCAGACAGGATAGTTTTTATGCATCCAGCCAGAATTTCGACAGGATGCAGGAGTACTTCCGCTACGCAAGGATTATCGGCATCGTAGCAGCGGTACTGTTTATCCTTTCCCTGATCTTCTGTATCATGGCAACTGGAATGAAACGTGGTGTGGATGGCGTTTCTCTTACCTGGTTTGACCGGATTTTTACAGAGATTGCTGTGATCATCATGGCAGTAGTGGGGGCTGCGATCATCTATGGTATCTACAGACTCTACCATATGGATGGTGATGTTTACCGATACGGCGCAGCCGGTCTGGCTGTTGTCGCTTACATCTGGTTTGCCCGCTGTTATTTCAGCATTGTGAGAAGGATCAAGGCAGGACAGCTGCTCAGACATTCTGTCATCGGTACCATCATCGGTTTCTTTGCCCGTCTTGTGGGTAAGCTTCCCAAGCCGCTTAATTATATCGTAGGAGCATTGATTCTGATTGCGATCAACGGCGGTCTGGTATATTGCCTGATTACCCAGAGAGCATATACTTACAGAGGAATTCCCATTGTCTTTATTGCGGCTCCTATCATTCTGATTATTGAATTGCTTGCTCTGCTTGTACATAACAGCGGCAGTGCGGAGGAAGAGGAGGAGCTTATTCCTCAGGAGAATACGCTGATAGAGGAACTTGCAGAAGAGATCCGTGAGGAGAAGGCTGCGCAGATTGCTGCAGCAGATGATGAAAGAGAAGATGTCCGCGAGTATATACCTTCCGGCAAGACAGATGACATGGAAGATAGTGCCGGACTGCTCGATGAGGAGACAGAGGCTCCTGAATGGGAGAGCATGGATCTGAGTCAGGAAATTGAGGAGGCTAAAAATCAGGAGGAAACCGCTGCAGAAGAGGCAGCGGCTGCAGAGCAGCAAACGGATTCTGCAAACCCGCATACACTGGTGCTTTCCGAAAATGAGATTGAGAAGGCTCTTCGTGAAGCAGGTTTCGGCGTTGACGGTGAAGCGGTGGAGGAGACACCCACACAGGCGGAGCAGACTGCTCCTGCCAAAGAGGCAGAGCCTGAAAATGAGCAGCAGCCTGAGCAGGAGGCACCTGCCGCAGAGACTGTGCCTCAGGAAGCGGCTGCAGAGGATGCACCTCAGGAAACGGCTTCGGAGGAGGCGGCTGCAGAGATTGCACCTGCTGAGAAAATCAATTTTGTAGAGCTGAATAAAGAAGTCAGAAAGACATTCCGCCCCAGACTGAAGGCGAGAGGCATTATGGTTACCATGCGCGCACCGGAGAAACCAATCTATATTGATATGGATCGTGAGAGCATGACTGCGCTGGCAAAGAATGTATTCGAACAGATTGAAAGGTTTTCTGCAGACCAGGTCAAGAATTATATCGAGACTTATGTACAGGGAGGCAGAGTCGTATATATCGCCAAGGTACATCTTGCAGAGGGACAGGCAGAGGCTGCTGCAGCTGCTGTTCATGATGACAGCTTTGCCCAGGCTCGATCGATTGCCCAGGCAGGCGGCGGCAGATTTGTCGTTTCGGTAGAGGATGATATCCTTCGTGCCGGCATGCTGATCGATGAGGCAAAATAAAAGATACTGAAAAAAAGGACCGGTCTTCCATTTGGAAGACCGGTTTTTTTAATCTTCTTCTAGTATGCTGATCTCAAGATAATCGAAGTCGATCTGTTCTATAAAGTGATCTGCGTGAAATCGGGTCTTGCTGCAGACCTGGAACTCGCGGATGTTAGAGTCCAGCCATATCGGCTGTGCCAGATCAAACTCCTGGCAGACAGCGGCCAGGGCGTGAACAACCTTTGCCGTACGGCTGTCTGTGCTGTCATCGGAGATGATAACATCCCGCACCAGCCGGTTTTTCTCAAATATCCTGCCCCACAGACGAAACATAACCTATCCCTCCCTGTTCTTGCGGTAGATCATTTCTATCATAAAGGATAGGAAGAGGTCTTGTCAAATGTTAAGAAATTATTAAAAATAGTTTACTTTTTTCTATTTTTTGCTATGATAATTGTAGAATAATAAGGTCAGGAGGGTTATTGTGAGGATTCATTATATAAGAAAAGTGCTTATTTTTTTGCTGTGCGTGGCGATGATTCTGCCAGAAACTGCATGGGCAGCGCAGACAGGTACGCTTTCAGCAGAGACGGAAGCGGCAGCGGGGGCAGAGCTTTTGCCGGAAACAGAAGAACAGGCAGAGGCAGAACTGCCGGAGAGTGAATTCTCCGCTGATCCTGATACTTTCACAGAAAATGACATGCAAGTTTCTTCAGAGATAAGTACTATCTCTGAAACAGAAAGTATTCCGGAATCAGAAAAGCAGGAGGAGACAGACTTACTGATCGAGAAACAGACCGAGACTGAAATAGAAAAAGAGACTGAGACGGAGAAAAAGCCCCGCCAGGTGACCGGTTTTACCCAGGACGGCGGTCCTGTAGCGGAATCCGTCTATCTCTATTATGATAAGCCATCTCTGGAGCAGGCGGCGGCTGATCTCCCTAAGACACTGGAAGTATATCTGGATGGCGAGTCAGAGACAACGCCGATTCCTGTCACATGGGAATGTGTAGGAGATTATGAGAACAGCTCATTTTTCTATTATCAGTTTGATCCTGTCTGGGACCAGAAGGTCTATCCGCTTTCTACAGAGCAGGAAAAGCCATATGCGGCGGTAAAGTTTGCTATGGAGATACAAATGCGCAGGCTGGCGAAAGCATCGGCTAATGGTGCGAGCGAGAGCGCTGATTCCAATGAGCTGGAGATTTTTCAGTATCTGACGGGCCAGATGGGACTTAATGCAGCCGCTGCAAGCGGAATCATGGCAAACATATACTGCGAGTCCGCCTTTTATGCTGATATCGAGGAGAATACAACCAGCACCAATAAGGGATACGGCCTTTGTCAGTGGACCGGCAGCAGAAGGACTGACTTGACAAACTATTGCACAAAAAATAACCTGAATTATAAGACCGTGAATGGGCAGATGCAGTTTCTGGAATATGAACTGACTACTTCCTATACCAGTCTGCTGACCAAACTGCAGAAAACGGCTAATACCAAACAAGGAGCCTAT
>CAMMZE010000029.1 GCA_946529195.1 uncultured Lachnospiraceae bacterium | reverse complement strand
GTCCGCTCTGGCTGAGCACAACCGGAATATGGACACTCTCATTCTTTGTGCCGGCCTTAATATAAATATCGATACCGCTGACATCTGTCTTGGAAACAATATCAATATTTGCTGTTGTATTGCGGGCAGCCATCTCGCCGTTTGCGCGGATATTATAGGCGCCTTCCGGAACGCCGTGCAGGTCTGCTACTTCTTTTAATAATCTGAGCTGAATATCATCCATTACGCCTTTTCCCCTCCTTTGAGCTGTGCACAGGCATTGACTGCCGAAGATGTTCCCAGCAGACCGGGCAGGATTTCTTCCTTAGGCCCGTGCTGAACTACCTTGCCCTCTGCGAGCACAACAATCTCATCCGCGATATCCAGAATCCTCTCCTGATGAGAAATGATCAGGATGGAGCCATCTTTATGGGTCTCCTGCATACGTTCGAATACCTTGATCAGGTTCTGGAAGCTCCAGAGGTCAATGCCGGCCTCCGGCTCATCAAAAACGGAAAGTCTCGTATTACGGGCAAGAACGGTCGCAATCTCGATACGCTTGAGTTCGCCGCCCGAAAGAGAGGAGTTAACCTCACGATTAATATAATCTCTGGCACAGAGCCCTACCTCAGAAAGGTACTCACAGGCATCTGTGATGGAAATAAATTTGCCGGAAGCAATCCGCAGCAGGTCATAGACCTCGATTCCTTTAAAGCGGACCGGCTGCTGCAGCGCAAAACTGATGCCCTTCTTTGCGCGCTCTGTGATGCTCAGGCCTGTAATATCCTCCCCATCCAGAAGGATCTGTCCGGAGGTCGGCTTTTCAATACCAACGATCAGCTTGGCCAGGGTAGACTTTCCGCCGCCGTTGGGGCCTGTGATTACCACAAACTGTTTCTCATTTATGGTCAGGGAGATATCCCTGATGATTTCTTTCTTGCCTTCTTCTCCGTCGACACCGAAAGAAACATTCCTTAGTTCAAGCATTTTTTTCACCTCGTACACATATATGATGACCGCCGCGCAGTCACTCTTATTATTGTAAACTCTCCGTTATCTTTTGTCATGTCTTTTATTTATTATAAGGCCTTTTTCTCCTCTTCCGAGGCAATCAGCCATTTTTTCTCCACACTTGGCCTGAGGTACTTATCCACAGCATAGTCCCAGAGGATTTCCGACCCCTCATGCGTGCGGGCATTGCGGTCTAACACCTGCTGCAGATACACATCTTTTTCCGTCCAGGAGATCCCGTCGGAGGCTACATTGAGAATCATAGGCTGCAGATTATCCATGGCATGGGCAAACTTGGCCTCCGGCGTCTGCCCCGCCTCAAATTCATCCCAGAGGGCCCGCATTTCCGCTGCCTGATCCTCCGGCAGAATGGAATACAGCTTGTCCGCCGCTGCCAGCTCGCGCTGTTTTTGCGACTTCTTTCCCTCTTCGTCATAAGCATAGGTATCGCCTGCGTAGACCTCAACCAGGTCATGGGTCAGGATCATCATGATCGTGCGCAGGATATCGATTTTCTCATTGGCATGCTCCCGGAACAGATATGCCATGATGGCCATATGCCAGGCATGCTCGGCGTCATCTTCCTTCCTGCTGCCGCTGGCCAGGTAAGTCTGACGGCCGATCTCTTTTTCCTTATCGATTTCCACACTGAAGGCAAACTGCTTTTGAATCCGTTCTTCCTGTTTCTGATTCTTATCTTCCATCAGTAAAATACCTGCTTAATGCTGTCATAATGCAAAAAGATTCCTTCATCCGCCAGTGCCTTGATTTCCTTTGCATCCGCGATGCGGAAATCTGTCGCCTCTGCCTCCTGGATCCGGACATCCTTTTCCTCAAAATCCATATGGAAAAGATAGACATCCACGAAATAATTATCTCCCTTGCCGGGGTTTTCCCGGTGGTAAGTCAGAGCCAGCCGGCTCTCACACGCAGAGACATCCAGTCCGGTCTCCTCCCGGACTTCGCGGAGCACTGCCTCCCTGGAAGTCTCGCCGGCCATAACGCCGCCGCCGGATACCTCCCACCAGCCCGGTGCCCACTGTTTGTTCATCTTTCTTTTCGTGATCAGATACCTGCCGTCCGTCCGCCGGATAACCCCCAGCACGGAAAGATGGTACTCATCATCCTTCAGGCACCAGTCATTGCGCAGCATGGTCCTTCCGGTCAGCTGCTTGTTTTTATCATAAATATCCCAGTATTCCATGGGGCTGCCTCTCCTTTTCCATCCTCTTACAGGTCTGCTTATAACCCGATTTTAGATTATAACATAGCCCTGCATGATTTGCCAGTCATGCAGGGCTATTTTTAGACTACATTTCAATTGGTTTGTACTTTTTATCCGTCTTTTTATCTGCGGCAAAATCTGTCCGCCGGAGCACCTGCAATAAGCGGTGCAGCGATAACTCAGACACTTTTAATATTCAGGTCTTTCAAAATGTCCTCCTGGCTCAGCGCGTCTCCCGGCACCAGGTTATGGTGGACTTTTGCCATATGGTCTGCCTTCTTCATGCCCACATTGCCGCTGTATACGTACCCTTCGGAACGCATGTAGGCATTCCAGCGCACATGCTCCAGAGCTGCACTTCTCTTTTGATCCTGCTCACTCCGCTGCTCCTTTGGCAGATCCTGATGATGGATCCCCAGCTTTTTGCAGACTGACGAATGGATGGCTGCGGCGATGGAAGACCGGTAATTATATTCATAATCCCAGAAGGTCCGCTCCACTCTTTCATCAACCATCTTCTGTATCTGCGCTTCCGGCAATCCCTTTGTTTCTGCCAGAATTTCTTCCCGCAGCTGCTGCCTCTTCTGCTCTCCGAACCAGGAACAATGCAAGGCCAGGGCTTTTTCTTCCAGCTCGGAATTGATGATGACATCTTCACAGTAGGCAGACCGCAGATCTCCGAAAAACTCGATGTCATAAGAGCTGGCTTCAAAGTTGCGCACCTTCTGCAGGGATTCCTTCTCATCACTGTTGTAAACGATTGTCTGGATCCGGGGATGGGCGCCTATGCGGGCAAACAGGGTGCGGAGGTTGACCGCGGTCCGGAGATTCCTCTCATCATCGCCCAGGGCTACAATGACATAATCCGCATCTTTCAGCCTGGCAATCTCATCCGCAAATCTTCCGGTTTCCACATCAACCCCGGAATGCACCAGAATCGTATAGACCGCTTCTCCCGGCACTTTTTTGCCGTTGTACTGATTGGATAAAAGATCCGGGCACATCAGGCGCAGCCTGTCCTCTGCCTGCTTGTCTGCATCGAAGGCATCGATTTCCAGTTCATAGCCGTCCATCTGGCAGAACCAGGACAGGGCCCGGAGCATACTGCTGCCATGCCGCCCCAGTCCCACAACCACGGCAGAAATCCTGCGGACTCCGTTCTCCTTTTCTCCCGCGCAGGTAAAAAGCCTTTCCCCGCTCTCATACAGGGCACGGTCGATCAGGACACGGGCCATATTCACCCTTTTGACCTTCATCTTGCCTTTTTCCACGGAAGAGAAAAGCAGGTCACTGTTCTCATCATCAGAGAAATAAAAGAGTCTGGAGCAGTCCATTTCCCGGTAGCGCTTGATCAGCTGCAGGGCCTGGGTGGAATTCTCGGACCGGGTGCTGCCCATGATGAAAAAGTAGAGTTTTTTCCCGTCCTTGTGGTGCCTGGTAAAGTCGATTTCCAGAATATCCTTGCGGAAACATACCGCCCGGATGGCCTCTGCCCGCGCGATCAGGTCAAAGCTCTCCTCGTTATCGATCTGATAGACATCCGTGAAAATGATCAGCTTATCCTGGTCTTTTTTGGCCAGGTCCTCTGCCAGAGCCAGTGATTTCTCATTCAGCTCTGAAAAGACATACTGATCCTTTTTGGTCCCCAGCAGGTAGCGCCGGTAATGGCCTGCCCGCTTGAGGAAGGAGAAAACAAAGCTGAAGGTCAGGACCGGAGCCGCCACAAAAAGCCCGGCAGCGGCAAAGGTATAGACTGTGTAGAGTTTTCCCTTTTCCGGATCCAGGGCATTTCTGACAGTGTCAAACTCCCCGTCCACGATAAAAAGACGGATGGCGCTGTGGAGGGAAATCAGAAGGGCCTTGCCCCAGCCTGCAAAATCCCCGGCAAAATATTCCAGATAAATGGGGAAGAAAATAGACACACTGGCTGCAAACACAGCTGTGATCAGGATATAGAGGGGTTTGAAGGCCCGGAAGGCTTTGCCGGTCTTGCTCAGCACGGCAGCCGTGATTCCGGCAAGCACAATAATGACAGAAAGAATCAGACATATTCTCCAGCTCATAGCCTCTCCTATCCGATCCGCTCGTAGGTCTTCCCGAAGACCCCGCGTTCTACAAAATTAAAATCTGCATCGATGATTCGTCCCATCTGATCACGGGTGATGCTGTAGAAAATAATGACGGCATCCCGCGCCGCGTAAAGGGTGGTTCCCCAAAGGGGTGCAGAAAAATAGCGGTCCCTGCTCTGCCGGTCGATCACAAGCCCCTTTTCCTCCATCAGAAAAGCAATCTCATCGCACATAGGTTCCTGGGCGTCCCAGGCCGGCAGGCGCTGGTCTTTCTGCATGTAAGTATTCTCCCCGATCCTGCTGTGCTTTTGCAGGAAGAAATCTTCCTTGTTCGGGTAAACTCCGCCCTTGGCATCCACTTTGACATAATCGCCGTCATATGCGGTCTCACCGCGCAGGCCATCTGTCTCCACGGAAAACACCTGATACTCTCCCGGTCCGGCAGGCACCACTTTCTCTTCCCTGATCAGCTGATCCAGCAGAGGGGAAGGTTCCCCCAGTCTGCAGGCCTGCACAGGCATACTTTTTTTCCATGCTGTATACATACTTCCTCCTTGCGACGGAACAATACTTCTTGCACATTTGCTTTATCATACCACAGAAAGGAGCCTTTTTCATCCGAGGGGGACAGAAAGTGTGTGCCAATTTCCTTCGTCGGCGGGCAGACTGTGCCGGGCAGGTTCCTGATGGCTTCGCTTATTCCTTGAAAAACTATAGAAAAAGAACGGGTGCCCGGCAGGGGTACCCGTTCTTGTGTCTTGTTTTTGCAGATATTGTCAGCCGCCCAGATAGGCTTTGCGGACTCTCTCGTCATGAAGCAGCTCTTTTGCATCGCCGCTCATGGAGATGGTGCCGGTCTCCAGCACGTAGGCTCTGTCTGCTGTGGACAGGGCCATGCGGGCGTTCTGTTCGACCAGAAGGATGGTCGTGCCTGCTGCGTGCAGCTCTTTGATGATATCGAAGATCTGCTCTACCAGGATGGGAGCCAGTCCCATGGAGGGCTCATCCAGCATCAGCAGTTTAGGTCTGGACATGAGCGCGCGGCCCATGGCAAGCATCTGCTGCTCACCGCCGGAAAGGGTCCCGGCGATCTGCTTATAGCGCTCTTTCAGACGGGGGAATCTCTTGTAGACATCCTGAATGGATTCCTGATTTTCCTCTTTTGTCCTGGTGTATCCGCCCATCTCCAGATTCTCCTCTACGGTCAGCTGCTGGAAGATACGTCTGCCTTCCGGGCACAGTGCCATACCGTGGGAAATGACCTTGTGGGCGGGAACGCCGATGATGCTGTTTCCCTCAAACTCAATGCTGCCGGACCGGGGCTTTAAGATCCCGGAAACGGTATTGAGGGTCGTGGACTTGCCTGCGCCGTTGGCACCGATCAGGGTCACGATCTCACCCTCATGAACCTCGAAGGAAACGCCTTTGATCGCGTGAATACTGCCGTAGTAAACATGAAGATCCTGTACCGAAAGTAAAGTTCCCATAGCGTCAGACCTCCCCCTGTTTGCCCAGATAAGCCTCGATAACCTGAGGGTTGTTCTGGATCTCTTCCGGCGTGCCCTTGGCAATGATCTTGCCATAGTTGAGCACCGCGATACCTTCGCAGATTCCCATAACCAGACTCATATCATGCTCAATCAGCATGATGGCAATCTGGAACTGGTCACGGATCTTGCGGATATTTTCCATCAGTTCTGCTGTCTCGGACGGGTTCATGCCTGCTGCCGGCTCATCCAGGAGCAGAAGGCTGGGATTGGTGGCCAGGGCTCGCACAATCTCCAGACGTCTCTGGGCACCGTAAGGCAGCGCTCCTGCCTTAACATCTGCCAGATACTCCATGTCAAATATTTTCAGCAGCTCCATGCTTCTGTCATGGAACTCTTTTTCCGTTCTCCAGTGAGAAGGCAGGCGCAAAATGCCGGAAAACATGTTGCACTTGATCTCATTATGCAGACCGATGCGGACATTCTCCTCTACCGTCAGATCTGTGAAGAGGCGGATGTTCTGGAAGGTACGGGCGATACCGGCCCGGTTGACCTGGTCGATCCGCATGCCTTTGGTGTCTTTGCCATTTAAGATGACCGTTCCTCTGGTCGGCTTGTATACATTGGTCAGAAGGTTGAATACCGTTGTCTTGCCGGCACCGTTGGGACCGATCAGTCCGGCGATCTCGGTGGGACCGATGGCCAGATTAAACTCATCTACAGCCGTCAGGCCGCCGAAGTCTATGCCCAGATGTCTGGCCTCCAGAACGGGGCGCTTGTTGACATCTCTTTCAGGGACGATACTGTCAGAAGGCAGCGGCACCATCTTGGTGCGTTCTCTGGTCTGATTACTTGCCATCACGGTCACCTCCCTCCGTCGTCATATCAATCGCTTTGCGCGACAGTCCGATCTTTTCCCGGAACTCGCCGATCTTGCGCTTGAGCAGAGGATTGTTGGTGCCCAGCATTACCAGGATCAGTACGATCGCATAAATCAGCATACGATAGTTACTGAAGGCACGCAGCATCTCGGGCAGAATGGTCAGGATGGCAGCGGCGATGATACTGCCGCGAATGTTTCCGATGCCGCCCAGTACAACGAATACCAGAATCAGGATTGAAGTATTGAAATCGAACTTCTTCGGGACAATGGTAGAGTAATTCAGGGCATAAAGGGCACCTGCCATGCCGGCCAGTGACGCCGAAGTTACAAAGGCCATCAGCTTATATTTGGTGATATTGATACCGGTCGCCTCAGCCGCGATCCTGTTGTCGCGGATAGCCATAACCGCACGTCCGGTACGGCTGTTGATCAGGTTCAGGGCTACCGTCAGCACGACCAGAACCAGGATAAATCCTGCCACGAAGGTAGAGAGCTTGGTGACGCCGATGGCTCCCATAGGACCATTCAAAAGCACCTTGCCGCCGGCCGCCTGCAGCGCATTCATATCCTTCATGGAGAAATGCAGGCCGCTCTCATCCAGGCCGATGTAGGTATTGTTCAGAATGTTTTTGATGATCTCGCCGAAGGCAAGGGTTACGATTGCCAGATAGTCGCCCTGCAGACGCAGAACCGGAATGCCGATGATCACACCGGCGATGGCTGCTGTGATGGCTCCGCAGATAATGGCGATCAGGAGACGCAGAGGTCCGCTGGAAACGCTGGTCTCCAGGCACAGTGTCACGACAACGCCGGTGAAAGCGCCTACGCTCATGAAGCCTGCATGGCCCAGACTCAGCTCGCCCAGAATACCAACGGTCAGGTTCAGGGAGATGGCCATACAGATATAGGCACAGATTGGTACCAGCATGCCCTTGATATTATTGGTCAGGATTCCGCCGGAGGACAGGCCCTGTATGATGACAAATGCAATAATCACGATCAGGTAAGTGATCATGTTGCTGCGCAGTTTCTTTCCTTTGATATTTTTCATACAGACCACCTCACACTTTCTCGCTGATCTTCTTGCCCAGCAGTCCTGCCGGTTTAATCAGAAGCACGATGATCAGCACAGCAAATACGATGGCATCGCTGAGCTGGGTGGAAATGTATGCCTTGGCGAAAATCTCGATGATGCCCAGGAGAATACCGCCCAGCATAGCGCCGGGGATAGATCCGATACCACCCAGTACGGCGGCTACGAATGCCTTGATACCGGGCATAGAGCCTGTGGTGGGCATCAGGGTCGGATAGGCGGAGCAAAGCAGTACGCCTGCGATGGCAGCCAACCCGGAACCGATGGCGAATGTCACGGAAATGGTCCGGTTGACATCGATACCCATCAGCTGGGCTGCCCCTTTATCCTCGGATACCGCTCTCATGGCCTTGCCCATCTTGGTCTTGCTGGTGAAAGCAGTCAGGCAGAGCATGATAATGATATTGGCCGCGATCGTTACCAGGGTAACGCCGCTTATGACAAGCTGTCCGTCAAAGAGCTTGATGGAAGGAATATTTACCACGGAAGTAAATACCTTCGGATCCGCTTTGAATATGAGAAGCGCTGCATTCTGCAGGAAATAGCTGACACCGATTGCAGTGATCAGTACCGCCAGCGAAGTTGCCTGACGCAGCGGCTTGTAGGCAAGTTTTTCGATCACAATACCCAGTATGGTACATACGACAACCGCAAGCAGAACGCCAACGATTCCGGGCATGTGCAGATAATTCATGGTAATGAAGCACATATAGCCTCCGACCATGATGACATCGCCGTGAGCGAAGTTTAACATTTTCGCTATACCGTATACCATGGTATAGCCCAGTGCAATGATGGCGTAAACGCTCCCCAGACTGATGCCGTTTATCAAGTAGGTCAACAGGTTCATCACGCACCTCCCTCTCTCTTTTTTCAAATCTTATTATATACAAATGCAGAGGCCTGCATCCTGCGCTGCCGCATATGCTAGCCTCTGGCACTATATGGCAGAAATCTGCCTTTTTTATCAGAGCAGGCCCTGAACGCAGAGCCTGCTCTTCTGTAGATCAGCAATTAGTCGAGCGGCTGATATACGCCATTCTCGAT
>CAMMZE010000028.1 GCA_946529195.1 uncultured Lachnospiraceae bacterium | reverse complement strand
ATATAGGGGATTGCCCCTTAGCTGTCCGTCTGCCGCGAAAGCGTCCGGCGGGCAGCCTGATATATCTGTTGCCCGGTGATGTTCATCCAGCTGAAACAGC
Organism: uncultured Lachnospiraceae bacterium; assembly: GCA_946529195.1. The sequence goes on along the minus strand of CAMMZE010000028.1, from coordinate 8,717 downwards.
TGCGGGTCCGCCCAGGCGTCCGCACTGTCAGGCGCTACGTAGATGGGAATATCACCGATCAGATAAACCTCTTTGCTGTGTGCATACGCAAGGAGTCTTTGCAGCTGGTCAAAAAAGAGGCACTGAAGGAATTCATAAAAGAGAATATCCTGCTCGTACTGTTTTCTGGCTGCTTCGATTGCTGCCGGCTCCCGCATGGAGAGCTCCGGCTCCCAGCCAGTCCAGTCCTGCCCGAATCTGGCATTTTTGATTGCCATAAAGAGGGCATAATCCTCCAGCCAGTCTGCGTTTTCCTTTTGAAATGCATCGAACTGAGGTGTCTGGCAAAGGTCACTTCTCTCAAATGCCTTCCGCAGAAGTGCCATGCGCTGCTCATACTGAAGAGCGTAATCTACATGGCGGGGATCTGTGTCCGGAAGGGCCTGCCCGCATTCCTCCCGGGTCAGCCAGCCCGCTTCGATCAGCTCATCAAGGCTGATGAAATAAGGGTTGCCTGCGAAGGTGGAAAATGCCTGATAGGGAGAATCTCCGTATCCGGTCGGGCCGATCGGAAGGATCTGCCAGATGTGCTGACCTGCTTTGGCCAGCCAGTCAATAAATTCGTAAGCTGCGCGGTCAAAACAGCCGATCCCGTAGCGGGAAGGCAGTGACGTGACCGGCAGCAGAATGCCGCTAGCACGCGAAATCACTTAATCGCACCTTCTACCATACCATTCATGATCTGCTTCTGTGCAACGATGAAGATGATGATCATCGGCAGGATGGCAAGCAGTGCAGCCGTCAGGATCAGATCCCACTGTTTTACATAGGATCCAACGAATGCCTGTACGGCAACCGGAAGTGTCTTAACCGGTCCGTTCTGTCCCAGCATCAGGGAAGGCAGGAGGTAGTCGTTCCAGATCCACATGCCGTTCAGAATGGTAACGGTAACGATAACCGGCTTCAGGAGCGGGAAGATAACACGGAAGAATGTTCCCTCCGGTGAGCAGCCGTCGATGGCAGCTGCTTCCTCCAGTTCATAAGGGATACCCTTGATGAAACCGGTCAGAATGAATACTGTCATGGCGCCGCCGAATCCGCAGTAGGCAAATACGATACCGGGGATCGACTGCAGCATCTTGATGTCGATGAAGTTGCCGACATCACGGAAAGTAGAAATCAGTGCAAGCATGACTACCTGGAAAGGAATGATCATGGAAGCAATGAAGGTCATATAGATCATGGTAGACCATTTGGTCTTGTTACGGCAGATAACCCATGCAGCCATGCCGCCGAACAGAGCGAGCAGGACAAGGGAAACAACCGTGATCACTGCGGAAGTACCAAATGCTGCCCAGAAGTTGAAGTTGGAGTTGCCTACAACAGCTGCCAGGTTAGCTTTTAACTGTCCGAAAGAGGCTCCGGCTGCCGTTACAGGGCTTGCAACGATATTGGACGCCTTTTTAAAGGAGTTCAGTACTACCATGAAGAAGGGGAATAATGTGTAAACAGCGATTACAATCGCAACGATCATCAGAATGGCAAGAGGGCCTTTTCTCATTTTCATTACATCTCCACCTCCTTACTGTTGGATACACGTACCTGGATAATCGATACGGCTGCGAGAATGATGAAGAACAGTACGGCCTTAGCCTGGCCAAGTGCGTAATTGTTCTTGGAAATCGCAGTGTTGTAAATGTTCAGTGCCAGCATCTGTGTACCATTGGACAATGTGCTGCCCATGAACTTCACAGCGCCGGTACCGTTTGTCAATGCCAGGTTGACATCGAACTGTTTGAATGCAGATGTCAGTGTCAGGAAGGTACAGATCGTGATCGTGGAAGCGATCATAGGGATCTTGATCCTGAACAGGGTTGTTGTCGCATTTGCACCGTCGATGGCGGATGCCTCAAGAACATCCTTGGGAACGGTCTGCAGACCGGTGATATAGATGAGCATGATATAACCTGCATACTGCCAGATGTATACTACTACGATCGCGCAGAAAGCGAGTTTGCTGTCTGCCAGTACGGAGTAGTTGAGGCCGAATGCCTTGGCTGTGAACTTGATCAGTACATTACTGAAAATGAACTGCCAGATGTAGCCCAGTACGATACCGCCGATCAGGTTGGGCAGGAAGTAAGCGGCACGGAAGAATCCGATGCCCTTGATCTTCTGCGTGCACAGAAGAGCAAGCAGGAAACCTACCACGTTAACGAGGATCATATTGATGACAACGAAAAGGAAGGTCAGAACGATAGACCATATGAAACTCTTTTCGCTGAACATAGTCGTGTAGTTATTCAGTCCCACAAAGTTGTTCATCTTTACGCCGTTCCAGTCGGTAAAGGAATAGAAAATACCGAGGATCATAGGAATGACTACGGTTACGATAAAGGTGAACAGGAGCGGGAAAAGGAAGATAAAGTTGATGATTGAGCGATGATGCTCGATCGTCGGAAACTCATAGAGACCGACAAGAAATACGATCGCTCCGATAATCAGAAGCGGACCGCGAAAACCTACTGTACTGCCTGTGGCATCCAGAACCAGAGAGGCGATCATGCCGATGCATCCGATTGCCAGCAAAGCTAGTGACAGTACCTTTTTACCGGCTGTATTTTCATTCATATAGTTGCACCTTTCCTCCAAACATTACAGAAAGGCGGGCGACCGCAAAAAGCCTTCGCCCGCCTCTCCTCTCTCAGTTAACAATCAGACTCTTATTGGAGACTTACTGTGCGTAAGCTGCCTCAAGCTGCTCCTGAAGAGCTGCGATGAACTCATCAACGGTCTTGTAGTTGCCCTTGGAGAACTCGTTGAATACAACGCCTGTGTAGTTAGCGCCAAGTCCATCGATCATACCAAGCCAGTGCCATGCAGAGGTCTTGCCAGCGTTCTGGTAGTCAATGATGGTCTGTGCGAACGGATCTGCAGCTACATATGTGCAGCTCTTGTAAGGGGATACGAAACCGCAATCCTCAACAAGGATCTGCTGGCCGCCGTCGTTGCTTGCGCACCACTCAAGGAATGCCTTAGCTGCATCTACGTTGCCGTCCTTGTAAACGCCCCACCAGTTCGGTGTGTTGGTAAGGATAGTGTCCTGACCCTCGATGAAAGCGTAAGGGATCATGCCGCACTCGAAGTTGCCAGCTGCTGCGTACTGCTCAGCATCTGCGGAAGTCATGGTAGCACCGATCCAGGAACCCTGGGTAACGAATGCATACTTGCCGGATGCGAAGTTCAGGATCTGCTGGTCATAAGTACCGGAAACCATGTTGTCCTGATCGGAGTACTGGTTGAACAGAGCAACCATCTCGCCCCAAGCCTTAGCACGGTCAGCGTCAAGCTTGCCGCCATCGGTCAGGAGATCGAAATATGTGGTGTCGTCACGAGCCAGACCTTCGTCAAGATAGGTACCGAACATATGCTGACCGGTGGTCCAGTACAGAGCGGAGGGCTCGGTGTACCAGCCAACAACAGCTGTAAGTCCAAGCTCATCCTTCTTAGCATCAAGTGTCTCAAATGCAGCCTTCATGGATTCCGGTCCGGTGATGGATGCGGGATCGATGCCAGCCTTATCAAGGATAGACTTGTTGTAAGCAAGGCCGATCGCCTCTGTGGTGGTCGGGAATCCGTATACTACGCCGTCTACGGAGTAAGCGGAATCTGTGTCGCTCATGCAAGCCATATCAGAAAGATCTGCAAGGTTGCCTTCCCATGTAGGATAGTCCTTGTCACCCTCGAATACGAAGATGTCGGGCATGTTGCCTGCCTGATAGTAGCCCTTGAGAGTTGCCTGGGTGTCAACACCGCCGCCGAGAGACTCGATGTTTACTTTCACGCCGGTCTCTTCCTCATACTTAGCAGCCAGTTTCTTAAGACCTTCGTCGATCTCAACCTTGTTGTTAACAAGACGGATCTCTCCGCTGGCGCTGGCGCTGGAATCGCCGCCGCTGCTGCTGCTGGAATCGCCGCCGCTGGAACTGGAGCCGCCGCCGCAAGCTGCAAGTGAAGCAGCCATAACAACTGCAAGAGCAAGTGCTAAAGGTTTTTTCATACTATTTCCCCCTTATGGTTGTGCATCTTGGTGCACGAATATTTTGGATCGGCACCCTGCCGATCGGACATTGTGATTATAACAAAAAATTCAGAAAATGGCAAGCTGATTTTAGGCAATATCATGGATATATAAAGAAAGAGGGAAAGTATTTTAGGCACTTTCCCTCTTTTTCGCTATCTTTTAAGCAAAATGAATCAATTTATTTGATATGTAAACTATAGGCTTCATAAGGCCGGATGATTCTTCCGCCATCCTCAAGGCCCTCATAATTGCCAATCAGTTTTTCTGCTCCCGCAAATTCCTCCGGCACAGCAAAGGCCTGCTCTTTTTCAGAGAAATTGCAGACGATCAGGAGTTTTTCATCCCCGTATGTTCTGGTGTAGACATAAAGGTTCTCATCCTCCGGCAAGAGCAGATCATAGCTGCCGTATACGATCACTTCCATCTCATGGCGGAGACGGATCAGTTCCTTGTAGAAGGAAAATACCGAATCCGGGTCGCCGGTCTGGGCTGCGGCATTGATTTCTGTATAGTTGGGGTTGACCTGCATCCAGGGTGTCCCGGTGGTGAATCCTGCCTGGGGGCTGTCATCCCACTGCATGGGAGTGCGGGCATTGTCGCGGCTCTTGGCCTTGAGGGCTCTGAAACCGGCCTCCGGGGTCATGATTCCCTTGCCGACCAGTTCATTGTAGTTGTTCCAGGAATCGACATCCTGGAATTCGGAAACATCCTTCCAGGGATAATTGGTCATGCCCAGTTCTTCTCCCTGATAAACATAAGGAGTTCCCTGCATCATATGCAGGCAGAGGGCCAGCATCTTGGCGCTGAGGACGCGGTATTCGGGTGCGTCATTGCCCCAGCGGGATACGATTCTGGGCTGGTCATGATTGTCCCAGTAGAGGCTGTTCCAGGCAATGCCTTCCAGGCCTTTCTCCCAGCGGGTCAGGATTTCCTTCAGTTTGGGCAGATACAGGGGAGCGTCTGTCCATTTGTCAGTCACAGGGTCTCCGTCTGCTCCCATGTGTTCGAACTGGAACACCATGTTGAGCTCGCTGCCGTCAAGGCTGGCATATTTTTTAGCCTCTTCCAGGGTCACGCCGGCTGTCTCGCCAACTGTCATAATGTCGTATTTGGAAAGGACGCGGCTGTTCATTTCCTGTAAAAATTCATGCACGCGGGGACCGTTTGCCACAAAGCGGTGGTGGGAATAACCGGTCGCGTCTGCCGGATAATCCGGGAAGCTCTGGTCCTTGGAAATCAGGCTGATGACATCCATGCGGAAACCGTCGATGCCCTTATCCAGCCACCAGGTCATCATGTCAAAGACTTCATCTCTGACCTTGGGATTCTCCCAGTTGAGGTCGGGCTGCTTTTTGGTGAAAAGGTGCATGTAGTACATACCGGTCTTCTGGTCCAGTTCCCATGCGCTGCCGCCGAAGGCAGATCCCATGTTGCTGGGAGCTTTGCCATCCTTCCCGTCTTTCCAGATATAATAGTCACGGTAGGGGCTGTCCTTGCTGCTGCGGGAGTCCATAAACCAGGCATGCTCATCGGAAGTGTGATTGACAACCAGGTCCATGACGATCTTCAGTCCCAGGCTGTGTGCCTTTTCCAGCATCTTGTCATAGTCTTCCATGGTTCCGAACTCTGTCATAATGGCCCGGTAATCGCTGATATCATATCCGTTGTCATCGTTGGGAGACTGGTAAACCGGGGAAAGCCAGATCACATCTGCGCCCAGGTCCCTGATATACTCCAGTCTGCTTGTAATGCCGGGAATGTCTCCGATTCCGTCCCCGTTGCTGTCCTGAAAGCTGCGGGGATAAATCTGGTAAACCACACTGCTCTGCCACCATTTCTTTTCCATTCTGATAATCCTCCCTTGTGTATGTCTTCTATATTCAGACGACTGCGTCTTCTTCGCTTTTGTTTACTCCCTGTACGGCTACGACCTGCTTGGCTTCTTCGGTCAGCTTCTCCGGATGGGGGATTTCTCCGGTCACATTGTCCAAGAGCCAGTCCATAGACAAAATATCTTCCGGCTGCATGGGCTGACTGTCGTCATGTCTGATATTGCCTTCCTGATCCTGCAGCCTGCCGGAGAAGATGTGGAATCTGTTGGTGCAGATGTCTTCTTTCATCAGGCGGACCAGGCGGGCAATACCGTCCGGAAGATTTTCCAGTCCGGTGACGTCTATAACGCCTGTCGCCATTCCCCACCAGTAATTGAGTGCTTTGACGCCCGGGGCCTCTTCTTCTTTCCAGGCTGCTCCTGCAATGCTGCGCAGGATCAGCTCATAGTATCTGCCCCAGTTCCATACCGGCACGGCGATGTTTTCCGGCTGCAGGCCGCTGCTGCCCTGTTTCAGGAAGTAGAGACCAAATTCTCTGGAACCGGTTTCCGGTGCTGTGATGTCTCTGTCAGAGACAAAGCAGACGCCCCTGCCCAGCATATTGGCATAGATATCGCTGTCCGGAACAGTTGACCACTCCAGGATCACTTTTGCCCTGGGGTTGACCATTCTGGCACCAAGGGCGAAGGCGTTGATGTTGGCTGTCATCCCGTAAATCGGGTAATCCGCAATATAACCGATCTCGTCGCTCTCGGAGAGGGCGCCTGCGATCATGCCTGTCAGGAACTTGGCCTCATACATGCGCCCGTAATAGGACCTGACGCTGGGATGCTCGCTGCCCAGAGAGCAGTTGAGGATCTTGACCTTGGGATGATTGACTGCTGCCTGCAGACTTTCGGTCAGCATCCGGGGCGTGGTGGTAAAAATCACAGTTGCTCCATCTGCAATCGCCTCTTCGATTGCATCCATGCAATTCTGAAAGTGGTCTACATCCACATCATACCAGGCCATAGTCTGCACTCTTCCCTGAAAGACTTTTTGTACATACTGCCTGCCCAATTCGTGTCCGTAGGTCCACCTGGATGTCTGGGCATTTTTCTCATAGATAAAAGCCACCTTGCTGACCTTGGTTCCCTTTGCCGCATCCTGGATGGTTCTGGTGATGGCCAGTCCTTTGGCCCTCTGTGCCGGCTGCATGGAAACGGCAAGCCCGCCCTCTTCTCCGCCTGCGGCAAACTCATCCCAGCTCTTGGCGATGTTTTCCTTAAAGTCCTTCGGCAAATGATCTTTGGAAGTCTCATAAGGATAAATATTGAGATAAATCAGCATAGCGTCGCTGGTTCCAATCGGCTCATGTCCGCCTGCTTTTTCTTCATAAGCCATGGCAAAAAGGGCATAAAAAGACCGGAATTCCCTGCGTTCATCCTCGGTCCAGGCCTCTTCCGGTTCCTTGCCGACAGATGTCTGCAGACGCTTGTAGGATCCCGGTTTAGTAAAGTCCAGATAATTGATCTTGCTCTTCCCGTAAAAATCCACAAACTCAAAGTAGAGACGGTTCTCGTCTGTGTCCGTCCGTCTGGGGATCAGCCGGATCACATAAGCCGGGATAGAAACGGCTCCCAGGTACTTCATCACGCTGACGCGCTTATTTCCTTCTAATATATAAAAGCGGTTGTAAAACTCATAGGCCTTGACCGGCTCACGGATTCCTTCTTCGACCAGACTGTCGCAAAGAGCAATCCATTTGCTGGAAAACTCGGTGTTCCCATCCAGCAGCGGCATGAAATTGTCTGCAAATGCCTTGGTCCTTCCTGCTGTTCTCGTGCCCGCGATGTGGCTCATGGGAATCTCTGTAATACCGAGTGCCTCTTCTCTTTCCACCTTCTGCATGGAAAGGATATCATCTAATACAGGCAGGTAGGGATAACGCCCTTCCCCCAGCGCTCTCCGGTATGATTTCTGTCCTCGTCTGACTGCTTCTTTGTAATCTTCAACGCTCAAAAACGCGTCCTCCATTCTCTTGTCTAATCTCTCAGTTTTTACTCGTTGGTATCATATATACAAATGGTATTTCCGTCAAGCTTTTTATGAAATGAATTTTGAAAAAAACAGGGGGAGACAGGGGAGACAGGGGACGGTTCTCTGTCTCCCTGACTCAACCTATAAGAATGCCCGGAAAGGCCAGCAAAACCTGCCTTTCCGGGCTTCTCTTTTCCTGAAATGGGGGAGACAGAGAACCGTCCCCTGTCTCCCCCTTGCGCGTGGACTTTTTGTATGCTATTATTCACAAAAAGATTGCATTTACCTTCAGAAAGGAGTTTCCGAATGAGTAATATCAGAGAATCTGCCCGTCATATGAAACTGGCTTCGCCTGTTCTGGCTGCCTCTTCTCCGGACCAGAGAAATCAGGCTCTGCAGCTGGCTGCAGACAGCCTGATTGCACATAAAGATGAGATTTTTGCTGCCAACCACGAGGATGTGGCTGCCGCTGAGGCGGATCATGTCTCCCCCGCTATCATCAAGCGTCTGAAATTTACAGAAGAAAAGCTTGCTGACAGTCTGGCCGGCATCCGGCAGCTGATGGATCTTGCAGATCCGCTGAACCGGACTCTTCTGGCCCGCGAGCTGGATGAGGGACTTGTTCTTCGCCGGGTAAGCTGCCCGATTGGTGTAATCGGCGTCATCTTTGAAGCCAGACCGGATGCTCTGATCCAGATTTCCTGTCTCTGCATCAAGAGCGGCAACTGCGCCATCCTGAAGGGCGGCAAAGAGACTGCCCGGACCAACAAGGTGCTCTTTGACCTGATTCTCGCTGCAGTGGT
>CAMMZE010000027.1 GCA_946529195.1 uncultured Lachnospiraceae bacterium | reverse complement strand
GCAGAGCTAATTGGAAGATGTCGGTTCCTTCATTATCCAAGTGCAGCAAGTGCGGTGCTTTAGTGATGCCCCACAGAGTCTGCAAGAAATGTGGCTCCTACAATAAGAAAGAAATCGTTAACGTGGAAGCCTGATCAAAGATTGAAAGAAAGTAGAGCTGCTACGGAAGATCATTCCTGGCAGCTTTTCTTCTTAATAAGGAGTCTGTTATGAATAGAAAAATTACAGTAGCCATTGATGCGATGGGCGGAGATTTTGCTCCTGTCAGTGCGATCGAAGGAAGTGTTGACGCACTTGCGGCAAATGAAAACGTGAGCATTATCCTGGTCGGGGATAAAGAGACACTGGAGAAGGGGCTGGAAGGCCAGTCCTATGATAAGGACAGACTTGAGATTGTACACGCTTCTGAAGTAATCAAAGCAGAAGAGCACCCCATGATCGCAGTACAGCGCAAGAAAGATGCTTCCCTGCTTGTGGCCATGAAGCTGGTGAAGGATGGAAGAGCAGATGCTGTGATTTCTGCCGGAAGTACAGGAGCCATGCTGCTGGGATCCCGCAAATATGTAGGATTGGTTAAAGGAGTGGAGCGTCCGGCTCTTGCCCCTCTGATTCCCAGTGTAAATGGTTTTTCTCTCCTGATCGACTGCGGCGCCAATGTGGACGCCCGTCCGGCCAGCCTTGTGAAGTTTGCAAAGATGGGGTCGATCTATATGGAACACCTGATGGGAGTGAAAAATCCCCGTGTAGGTCTTCTGAATATCGGCACAGAAGAATATAAAGGAAACCAGCTGGTCAGAGAGACATTTCCTCTGCTGAAAGAATGCACAGACATCAATTTTATCGGCAGCCTGGAAGCCAGAGATGTCCCCTTTGATAAGGCTGATGTCATTGTTGCGGAAGCCTTTGCAGGAAATGTAGTCCTGAAGATGTATGAAGGTGTTGCTGCAGCCCTCATGTCCAAGATCAAGGAAACCATGATGGCTTCCCTGAAGGGAAAGATCGGCGGCCTCCTGATCAAAAAGGATCTGAAAAATACCCTGAAAGTATTTGACGCCTCTGAGCATGGCGGCGCACCTATGTTCGGTACCAAGGGGCTTGTAGTGAAGGCCCATGGCAATTCTACCCGCAAGGAGATTCGGATCGCTGTAGAACAGTGCATGACATTTGTAGAGCAGGATATCGCGCATTTGATTGAAATTGCCGTACAGCCTGATAATCAGAAAGAAATGACAGAAAATGCTATTTAATAAAGAAACGGCAGCCATGCTGCAGGAGAGGATCGGATACAGTTTCCGGGACCAGAGTCTCCTGAAGCTGGCTCTCACACACAGCTCCTACGCCAACGAGCATAAGGGACAGCACCTGCATCATAATGAAAGAATCGAGTTTCTGGGAGATGCAGTACTGGAGATCGTCAGCAGCGAATTTCTCTATCGCAATTACCCGGATATGCCGGAAGGTGAGATGAGCAAAAAAAGGGCGAGTCTTGTCTGTGAGCCGTCGCTGGCAGCATCTGCGCGGGAGATTCTTCTGGGCAGACATCTTCTCCTGGGACACGGGGAAGAGAAGAACGGCGGGGCAGACCGCGATTCGATTTTATCAGACGCTTTCGAGTCTGTGATCGGTGCGATCTATCTGGACGGAGGCCTTGCGCCTGCTGAGAAATTTATCAAAACTTTTGTCTTAAATGACATTGAACATAAGGTTCTCCGCCAGGACAGCAAGACCATACTGCAGGAAATCCTGCAGAAAGACCACAAAGAGCCCATCTCTTATGTGCTGACTGACACGCAGGGGCCGGAACATGACCGGATCTTCTTCATGGAAGTCAGACTGGGAGATCAGACAATCGGGACTGGCAGTGGACGCAGCAAACAGGCAGCCGGACAGGATGCCGCCTATCACGCCATTTTAGCATTACAGAAGAGCACAGGGGGAAATCTATGTTCCTGAAAAGCATCGAAGTGCAGGGATTTAAGTCCTTTGCAAACAAGATGACATTTCGCTTCGGGGAGGGCATTACCGGAATCGTAGGCCCCAACGGCAGCGGCAAGAGCAATATTGCCGACGCAGTCCGCTGGGTTCTTGGAGAACAGAGTGCCCGGCAGCTGCGCGGCTCAAAAATGGAAGATGTCATTTTTGCAGGCACAGAGAACCGCAAACCGCTCGGTTTTGCTTATGTATCCATCACGCTGGATAATTCAGATCATTATGTTTCTTCTGAATTTGATACCATTACGGTCTCCAGGCGTGTCTACCGGTCCGGAGAAAGCGAATACAAGATCAACGGACGCAGCTGCAGACTTCGTGATATCCAGGAACTCTTTTTTGATACAGGTATCGGAAAAGAAGGATATTCCATCATCGGGCAGGGACAGATTGATAAGATCCTGAGCGGAAAGCCGGAGGATCGAAGAGAGCTGTTCGATGAGGCAGTTGGTATTGTGAAATATAAAAAGCGCAAAAAGCTGACAGAGAAGAATCTGGAAACAGAGCGCATGAACCTGAGCAGGGTCAAAGATATTCTCTTTGAACTGGAACGGCAGCTGGCTCCTCTGGAGAAGCAGTCCGAGAAGGCCAAGCTCTATCTTGCTTTGCGTGACCGTCTGAAAATTCTCGATGCCAATATGTATCTGACCTCTTTTGAAAGACTCAAAACCGAGGGAGATGAAGTTTCTGAGAAAATCACGATTGCATCCGGACAGCTTGCCGGACTCAAAAGTGAGTATGAAACAATCAAATCAACCTATACCGAGATGGAAGCTCTCCTGAGTGAATATGATGATAAAATCAGAAGCATGCAGGAAACGCTTCAGAATCTGGCTGTAGAAAAACAGCGTCTGGAGGGCGAAGACCGCCTTCTTCAGGCACGTAAAAAAACAGCGGAGGGAGACATCTCCCAAAACAGTCAGCTTCTGTCCCAGCTCAAGAGCAAGATCGAGGCACGTGAGGCGGAACTTCTGAGTTATGAGAAAGAAGACGCCCTGCTGCAGACACAGGAGAAGGAGAGTATTGACAAGAGTCAGACTCTGATCGACCATCTGCAGGAGATCCGTACCCGCGAAGAAGCGTGCAGAAAACTGATCGATTCCCTCAATACGGATATTATTGACAGCATCAGCGGGGAGGCAGATCTGAAAGGACACATCGAAAGACACGATGCCATCCGGGAGCAGATCGCCCAGAGAAAGGCAGAACTTTCCGCCCAGCTGATTTCCGTGCAGAGTGAGACTGACAAGGAAGGCCTTCTGACGGAAGCCTTTCAGGCGGAACTGGAGGAGATCGATGCTTCTCTGAGACAAATCGAGGAGAAGGAAAAATCCGCCAGAGCCAAACTGTCAAAGACCAATGCCCAGCTGACACATCTGCGGATCAAATTATCGGATAATGAGCGTTCTTATCATGAGAAGCTTTCCAAATATAATACCTTAAAGTCCGTTGCGGACCGTTATGACGGATATGCGCATGGCGTCCGCCGGGTCATGGAGCTCAAAAAGAAACATAAGGGCATCATCGGCGTCGTGGCAGATATTATCTCTGTGGAAAAGAAATATGAAACTGCCATCGAAACCGCTCTCGGCGGCTCTGTTTCTAATATTGTAGCCAAAGATGAAAAGGCTGCAAAAGAAATGATCGAGATCCTGAAAAAGGAACGTGCCGGCCGCGCTTCCTTTTATCCTCTTTCTGTGATCAGACCGGTCAGCAATGAAGAGGCAGAGGATGTATGCAGTCAGCCGGGTGTGATCGGCGTAGCTGATACCCTGGTGAAAACGGATAAGGAATACAGAGACCTTTTGTCTTATCTGCTGGGCAGGGTTTATGTGGTGGACCATATGGACCACGCGATCAGCCTGGCCAAGCAGTATCATCATTCTCTCAGGATTGTAACACTGGAAGGTGAACTTCTGACACCGGGCGGAGCCATTTCCGGCGGTGCCTATAAAAATTCGGGAAATCTTCTCGGCAGACGCCGTGAGATTGAGGAACTCCGGGAAGCCTGTCATGTTCTGGAAAGGGAAATTGCCGACCAGCGTAAAGAAATCAGCAAGCTGGAGAAAGCCATTAACTCCCAGGAGGAGGAGGCTGAGCAGGCAGGCGCAGAGAAGGCTAAGCTCGGAATGCGCAGAAATACCGCTTCCATCCGCATGAAGCAGGTGGAAGAGAGCAAGCAGAGCCATGATAAAGTACTTGAAGATATCCAGCGTGAAATGAAAGAGCTGCAGCAGAAGGACAAGGATAATGATGAGAGCAAAGAGTCACTTCATCAGACCATTGCCCGTTCTGAATCTGACAGAAAGGCTGCACAGGAAAAACAGGCGGCGCAGACCTCTGTTTTGCAGGAGCTGGAAGCAGAAGAAGCAGACTACACACAGAAGATCCATGAGTGCAATCTTGTCCTGGCCAATATCAGACAGCAGTACACCTTCTTAAAAGAAAGAGAAGCTGCGGCCCTGGCTGATAAGAATGAACAGGAACAGGATTATGAAAAGAGCCTGGAAGGCCGTGAAGGAGCAGACAGCAAGCTGGCACAGGCAGAAGAAGAGATCCGCATCAATGCGGAGAAGCTTCAGACAACCTGCAGTCAGATGGAGGAAAAGGCAAAGGGTCTGGAGGAAATCCGCTCCAGAAGGGATCAGTATACTTCCGAACACCGTACGTTTTTTGCAAAAAGAGAAGAGATTTCAGATCAGATTTCAGATCTGGATAAGGAAGTATTCCGTCTGGAGAGTCAGAAGGAAAAGATCCAGGATGCCCGCACCCAGCTCAGCAATTATATGTGGGAGGAGTACCAGCTGACATGGAACCAGTGTCAGCCCCTTCAGACGGAGGAGTACGCGTCCTGTTCCCAGACAAAGCTGCGTAAAATGCTCTCAGATATCAAATCCGAGATCCGCGGCCTCGGCAGCGTCAATGTCAATGCTGTAGAAGAGTATAAGTCTGTCAACAGTCGTTACCAGGAGATGAAGGAGCAGTACGATGATCTGGTCAATGCAGAAGAAAAACTGACCGATATCATCAAAGGGCTCAATAAGTCCATGGAAAAGCAGTTTGCTGAGAATTTTGCCAAGATCTGCCAGGAATTTGACAGGGTATTCAAACTTCTGTTTGGCGGAGGAAAGGGTACGCTTACCCTGACTGACCCTGAAAATCTGCTGGAGACAGGCATCATCATCACAGCACAGCCTCCCGGCAAAAAACTGCAGAATATGATGCAGCTTTCCGGCGGCGAGAAGGCGCTTACGGCAATAGCCATTCTCTTTGCCATCCAGAATCTCAAACCGTCTCCCTTCTGTCTCCTGGACGAGATCGAGGCAGCACTTGACGATTCTAACGTGCGCCGCTATGCAGAATATCTGCATAATCTGACGAAAAATACACAGTTCATCGTCATCACACACAGACGCGGCACCATGAAGGCGGCAGATGTTCTATATGGAATCACCATGCAGGAGAAAGGTGTATCCACTCTTGTTTCTGTCGATTTTGTGCAGGCAGACCTTTCATAGGAGGTAATACATGTCAGAAGAAAAAAAGGGATTATTTGCGAGACTGGCTGCCGGACTTGGCCGGACCAGAAAAAGCATCATGTCCGGATTCGATTCCATTTTCTCCGGATTTTCCAGTATCGATGATGATTTTTATGAGGAGCTTGAGGAAGTCCTGATCATGTCTGACCTTGGAGTTGCCACTACAGAAAAGATCATCGATGAACTCAAGGATAAAGTAAAAGAGCAGCACATCAAAAAGCCGGAGGACTGCCGTCAGCTTCTGATCAGCAGCATCAAAGAGCAGATGGTGCCGGATGAAAGTGCCTATGAATTTGAAAACCACCCCTCGGTCGTACTGGTAATCGGGGTAAACGGTGTCGGAAAGACAACAAGCATAGGAAAACTGGCCGGTCAGTACAAATCTTCCGGAAAGAGGGTCGTTCTGGCCGCAGCAGACACCTTCCGCGCTGCTGCCATCGAACAGCTGACAGAGTGGTCCAGACGGGCCGGCGTGGATATTATTGCCGGTCAGGAGGGATCCGATCCCGGTTCTGTAATCTTCGATGCCATTTCTGCGGCCAAAGCCCGCAAGGCTGATATGCTGATCTGCGATACGGCCGGACGTCTTCACAATAAGAAGAATCTGATGGCGGAACTGTCCAAGATCAACCGCATTATAGACAGGGAATATCCGGAAGCTTACAGAGAAACGCTGATCGTTCTTGACGGTACAACCGGACAAAATGCCCTGGTACAGGCCAGAGAGTTTAAGGAAGCAGCTGAAATCACAGGAATCATTATCACAAAGCTTGACGGTACAGCAAAAGGCGGCATAGCAATCGCAATCGAAGCAGAACTTGGCGTGCCGGTTAAGTTTATCGGCGTCGGAGAGAAGATTGAAGACCTGCAGAAGTTTGATGCAGATGCTTTTGTAGACGCCCTGTTCACACCTGTGGAATAAGTCTTGTATTTCCTGTAAACAAAGTGAAAACAGCCAAAATAATTGCTTGACAAAAGCATATAGGGTAGGCTACAATACCACCTGTAAAGCAAAAATACTTTACAGGTGGTCTTTTGTATGGAAAAACTTTTAGAAGAGTCCCTGCTCTATGATTTTTACAGCGAACTTCTGACAGATCATCAGAAGCAGGTATTTCAGGATTTTGTAATGGGAGACCTCTCCCTCGGGGAGATTGCCGAGGAAAGAGGCATCAGCCGTCAGGGCGTACACGATATGCTCAAAAGGACGCGGCGTCAGCTGCAGGAGTATGAGTCCCGTCTTCATCTGGTTGATAAGTTTTTACATATTAAAGAGAATGCCTGCCGGATCAATGAACTTACAGAAGAGATTCTGACCAATAGTGCAGACAAGACTCTGGCAGAGCAGAATGTCAAGATGATCAGACAGCTCTCCGATCAGATTGTAGAAGAGCTGTAAAAGGCTTTTGATAAAGGAGGTGGACACTCATGGCATTTGAGAGCCTTTCAGAAAAACTGCAGAATGTATTTAGAAACCTCAGAGGCAAGGGAAGACTCAGTGAAGCGGATGTCAAGAGTGCACTGAAGGAAGTCAAGATGGCTCTGCTGGAAGCAGATGTCAATTTCCGTGTCGTAAAGCAGTTCGTCAATGCTGTGACGGAGAAAGCGATCGGCCAGGATGTGATGACAAGCCTGACTCCGGGACAGATGGTGATCAAGATTGTTAATGAGGAGCTGACATCCCTGATGGGAAGCGAGACCACAGAGATCAAGCTCAATCCTCAGAATGAGATCACCGTGATCATGATGGCCGGCCTGCAGGGTGCAGGTAAGACAACCACCAGTGCCAAGATCGGCGGCAAGCTCAAGGCAAAAGGCAGAAAGCCTCTTCTGGTTGCCTGTGATGTATACCGGCCGGCTGCTGTGAAACAGCTGCAGGTCGTAGGTGAGAAGCTGGGAATACCGGTATTCTCCATGGGTACAGGCATCAGCCCTGTTGATATTGCCAAGGCCGCTCTGGTCCATGCCAAAGAGCATGATTACAATGTTGTCATTCTCGATACTGCAGGACGTCTGCACATCGATGAAGATATGATGCAGGAGCTTTCGGATATCCAGGCTGCTGTAAAAGTGGATCAGACCCTCTTTGTGGTCGATGCCATGACAGGTCAGGACGCAGTTAATGTTGCCAAGACCTTCAATGAGCGCATTGAACTGGACGGTATCGTACTGACCAAGCTGGACGGCGACTCCAGAGGCGGTGCCGCTCTGTCCATCCGTTCAGTAACCGGAAAGCCGATCCTTTATGTCGGCATGGGCGAGAAGCTTTCCGATCTGGAACAGTTTTATCCGGACCGCATGGCTTCCCGTATTCTGGGAATGGGCGATATGCTGACACTCATTGAGAAGGCCCAGCAGTCCATCGATGACGAGAAGGCAAAAGAGATGAGTCAGAAGATCAAGAAGGCTGATTTCAGCTACGATGATCTCCTGGAGTCTCTCAAACAGGTTAAAAATATGGGAGGCATTACAGATATGCTTGCCCTGATGCCGGGAATCGGCAGCCAGCTGAAAAATGTGGAGGTGGATGAGAGTCAGTTCTCCCGCGTGGAAGCCATCATCCTTTCCATGACTCCGGAAGAGAGAGCCAATCCTGCTATTATGAGTCCCAGCCGCAAGAAGAGGATCGCGGCAGGTGCCGGAGTAGATATCAGCGAAGTGAACAAGCTCACCAAGATGCTTGATCAGATGAAGAAAATGATGAAGCAGTTCGGCGGGCAGATGCCAAAAGCAGGCAGAAGAGGAAAATTCAAGTTTCCTTTCAGCTTATAAATCAACATTATCAATAACCAGGAGGTAAAGAAACATGGCAGTTAAAATCAGACTCAGAAGAATGGGAGCAAAGAAGGCACCTTTCTATAGAATCATCGTGGCAGATTCCCGTTCCCCCAGAGATGGCAGATTCATCGAGGAGATCGGTTACTATAATCCCAACACTGAGCCCTGCGAAGTAAAGGTAAATGAAGAACTGGCACAGAAGTGGCTTGGCACAGGCGCACAGCCCACAGCTACCGTAAGCAGACTCTTCAAGCAGGCAGGCGTTATTAAGTAATTTCTGCAGAGGCAATTTTATGAAGGATCTTGTAGAACTCATTGCAAAAGCGTTAGTCGATCATCCCGATCAGGTTCAGGTGACGGAGAAAGAGACCGATAAGTCTATCGTTATCGAACTTCGTGTTGCGCCGGAGGACATGGGAAAGGTCATCGGCAAGCAGGGACGTATTGCAGGCGCGATCCGTTCCATCGTCAAATCTGCCGCGAACAGAGAAGACAAGAAAGTGATTGTTGATATCCTTCAGTGATCCGAGCAATTGGCTTAAAGAACA
>CAMMZE010000026.1 GCA_946529195.1 uncultured Lachnospiraceae bacterium | reverse complement strand
GATACTGGCGCAGGGTATGCTGCATGGTGACAGAGCAGTGCAGGTCTGCCGACAAGGACTCCAGTAGAGGAGAATCCTGCGGCTGCTGCCTCAGGCAGGGCAATCCTTCGATATAGTGGCAGATCTGCGGCAGCCATTTTGCTGTCAGCCCGGTCACTTCTTCCGGAGACGGAAAAGAGCCGTCCCCTTTGTCACTGACAATCTTGAGGAAGGACATCTGGTGAGGGCCTGCGTAGACCGCACCGGACTGATAAAGGGCGGCAGCCTCCATATCATAAAGGAGGGGAGCGCCTTTCCGGCGGCTGCCGGCCGGGACCGGGTCATCCGAAGCTGTCAAGATCCGGCTTCCGGAGCAGAGAGCTGTTTCCGGGAAGGCATGTTTCCATATAAGGTCCGGATAATAGCTTCTGCCGCTGTCTGTGTCTGTGACACTGCTGCAGAGAAAGCATTGGCCGGTCTGATCCATACCGATCCCCGCGCAAATTCCGATATTGATAATAAAATCGTCCTGTGCAGGCGGCCGCATTGTGAACACAGAAGAAGACACAATAGCGGCAGAAATCGGGCCGGGACCGGTAACAGCAAGCAAATATTCATGGTTTTCAGAAATCCATGTTGAAAAGTGCTGCTGGTCCGGAGAACGCTTTAGCCCCAGTCTGTCGATCAGAGGCCTTGCTTCCGGGAAAAGGGCAGTAAAAATATAAATCATAAAATCACTTCGCTTAAGAATTGAGATACTCTTTTGATTGATTCTGTCCACAAAAAATGATATTCTATGTGAGACATCAAGGGTATATCTAAAGACAATTTTACACGAAGGAATGGTGAGAATCAATGAATTATGACCAAATCGCAGCTCTGATCAAGAAAGTCGATGACGTTGTCTGGGGACCGGCAATGCTCGTGCTTCTGATTGGAACAGGTATCTTCCTGACTGTAAGGACCGGCTTTCTTCCCTGGAGAAACCTGCCTTATGCGTTAAAGAGCACCTTAAGCAAGGAAGCGAGAACAACAAAACGGGGAAGCGGGGATGTATCGCCTTTTTCCGCCTTGACGACCGCTCTGGCTGCCACAATCGGAACAGGCAATATCGTCGGCGTTGCAACGGCAATGGTATCCGGCGGTCCCGGCGCCCTGGTCTGGATGTGGATTTCCGCCTGCTTCGGACTCAGTTCCAAGTTTACAGAGTGTATGCTGGCCATCAAGTACCGTGAGGTGAATGAAAAGGGCGAGATGTCTGGCGGCCCCATGTATACCATGAAAAAGGCTCTGCCTAAGGGGTTCGGCGCCATACTTGGCTGGCTTTTTGCCTTCTTTGCTGTTGTAGCTTCCTTTGGAATCGGCAACATGACCCAGGCGAATTCCATTTCCGCAGCCCTGAACCAGACGATCGGATTTAATAAAACAGCAGTTGGCATTGTTTTGATGGTACTGACTCTGCTCATCATTGTCGGCGGCATCAAGACCATTTCCAGAGTTTCTTCTGTTGTTGTGCCTCTCATGGCTGTCTTCTATGTTATTGCAGGTATCGTGGTTATCATCGGCAATATCGCAAATGTGCCGGCTGGTGTGGCGATGATTTTTAAGTACGCTTTCTCTGTGAAGGCAGTGACAGGCGGCGCGCTTGGTACAATCGTTGCTTCCATGATGTCGGCTATGCGCTATGGCTTCGCCAGAGGCTGCTTCTCCAATGAGGCGGGTATGGGATCCGCAGCGATCACAGCGGCAGCAGCAACGACTGATAACCCGGTCCGTCAGGGCTATATCAATATGACAGGTACCTTCTGGGATACCATCGTGGTCTGTACCATTACCGGACTTTGTATCGCAAGCTCAGGGGCACTGGGCCAGATTGACCCGGCAACCGGGGAACTCTTTACCGGATCTGCCCTGACCATTCAGGCCTTTAAGTCTGTACTGGGACCGCTCGGCGGCTGGCTGGTTACCATCGGCATCACCCTCTTTGCCTTCTCCACCATCATCGGCTGGGAGTATCACGGCGAAAAGGCCTATGAGTATATTTTCAACTACAAGTCGATTATGATTTACCGGATCATCTTCTCCATCATCGTCTTTTTCGGCGCTACCATGCAGCTGGAAGTGGTATGGAACCTGTCGGATATTGCCAACGCTCTCATGGCCATCCCCAACCTGATCTGCATGCTGCTCCTGAGCGGTGAAGTGGCACGTGATATGAAGGCCTTCCAGAAGATTATGAAGGAAGAAAGGGCCCAGAAAGAACAGGGCTGAAGATAAGAGATTTATGATTATGAATACAGGACAGCGGACAGACATTCCGGCCTTTTATGCCAGCTGGTTTGCCAGGCGTCTGCAGGAAGGATTTGTCTGTGTCCGCAACCCGTTCGACCACGGTCAGGTCAGCCGTTACCGGCTGGACCCTTCCGTGGTCGATCTGATTGGATTCTGCAGCAAGAATCCGGCACCTATGTTTCCTTACCTGGATCTGCTGGATTCGTACGGGCAAATCTGGCATGTGACCATCACCCCTTACGGAAGAGATATCGAGCCAAATGTGCCGGACAAGCACAAGATTCTGAAAGACTTTGTGCAGCTTTCTGAGCGGGTGGGCAGCAGGCGGATGGTGTGGCGCTATGACCCCATCTTTTTGTCTGACCGCTATACGGCAGACTATCATCTGTCGGCATTTGCCCAGATGGCTAAGGTACTGGAAGGGCATACCGAAAAGGTCGTGATCAGTTTTATTGATCTCTACCAGAAAGTGCAGCGCAACTTCCCGGAAGTTAGAGAAGTACCATTTGATCAGAAAGTGTACCTGGGAAAAGAGATCCTCCGGATCGCGGCAGATCACGGCATGACGGTAAAGCCCTGCGCGGAAGGAGATTTCCTGGCTCCATACGGAGCAGACTGCAGCGGCTGCATGACCATCGCAGATTATGAGAAGGCGCTGGGACAACATCTGATCGTGCCGGCCAGAAAGCCGGCCCGCAAGGAGTGTGCCTGCTATTTGTCCTGCGACATAGGGGCCTATGACAGCTGCCGGCATTTCTGCCGCTACTGCTATGCAAATAATGACCGGGAGAGGGTACTGGCAAACAGCCGTCTGCACGATGTGAATTCCCCCTTCCTGATCGGAAACTATCAGGAGGGTGACAGGATTCATGATGTCCCCCAGGAGTCATGGGTGGACCGGCAGATGCGGCTGACAGACTTTCTGTAAAGAAGAGTGAACCAGGCGGACTTAAAGAGTTAAATTGAGGCGGAAAGGAAGCGTCAAATTGAGGCGGACAGTACGGATGAGCTGAACAAGCTTTTCATACTGTCCGCCTGTTTTGTTTTTGAAGAAATAAGACGACAGAAAGGCGGGGTGGACAGTACGGATGGCGCCTGCAAGCTTTTCATACTGTCCGACCTCTAAAAGGTGTAGAAGAAAGTTGACATTTTGAGAGGGGCGGACAGTATAGATTTGCTCAGTTTGAATTATGTACTGTCCGGCCGCTAAATGACGTAGAAGAAAGTCGACATCCAGGGTGGAACGGACAGTATAAAGTGCCCTAACTTGAATAGCGTACTGTCCGCCCGCCCAGTGGGGCGGAAGAAAGACGGCAGATGAGGAGGCCTGGAGCAATAGAAAAAAGGGCTGCCCATCTGGCAGCCCTTTTCAAGACTTGTTGAAATGAATATTAGATGCAGGTATAACCGCCGTCTACCGGTACCATGATACCGTTTACATAGGAAGAAGCGGGAGCTGCAAGGAATACTACTGCGGAGTCAAGCTCGCCTTCGTTGCCGTAACGCTCCATGGGGATCATCCACTTAGCGTTCTCCTGGAAGAAGGGGCTGTTGAGTGTCTCAACAGTAAGCGGTGTGTAGAAATAACCCGGGCAGATAGCATTTACAGTAACGCCCTTCTTGCCCCACTCGCCTGCAAGAGCTCTGGTAAGGTTAACAACGCCGCCCTTAGCTGCATGGTAAGGAGCAGAGCCGAGAGCCTTGTTGCCTACAAGACCATACATGGAAGCGATGTTGATGATACGGCCGTAGCCAGCGGGAAGCATGGCCTTCTTAGCTACCTCACGGGCAAACTTGAATGTACCGAAAAGGTCGATGTTAACTTCCTGCTCGAACTGAGAATCTGTGATGTCTTCAGCGGGAGCAACAGCGCCTGTACCAGCGTTGTTAACAAGGATATCGATACGTCCGAAAGCATCCAGAACCTTCTGAACAGCTTCAGCTACCATCTCAGTGTTGGTGATGTCGCAGCGAACCGCAAGAGTTTTAACCCCGAACTCCTCAGCGATTTCCTTAGCGTTAGCATCGATCATTTCCTGACGACGTGCTACACAAACGATGTTTGCACCCTGGTTAGCCAGAGCCTTAGCCATCTGAACACCCAGACCTGTGGAACATCCCGTTACGATTGCTACCTGACCAGTAAGATCAAAATAATTTTTTGCCATTTTTGTAAACCCCCTAAAAATGATAAAATTGAACTTTCGTTCCTTATATACTATACAGGATAATGAGAAAGAAAACAGCAGACAAAACAACGAAATTGTATGCCTAAAAAGAAAAAAATATGTCAATAATGCAAATGCGGAATCATAATGTATACAAAAGACAAAAATATAGAATGATATCTACAGAGAAAACAGAAATATTTCAACTGCGGGAGCAGGGTGATCCAGACAGGAAAAAGTATTTGAATTCTGCCAGAAAGTATAGTATCATAATATGCGTTGGAGACGTATCGAAGTGGTCATAACGAGCTTGACTCGAAATCAAGTAGCCCTCCGGGGCTCGTGGGTTCGAATCCCACCGTCTCCGTCAGAAAAGAAACAACTTTTGCCTGATGCAAAGGTTGTTTCTTTTTATATGCGGTACACAGTCACCTGGAAAAAACGGTTGCATGCTCTGGTGCTCTCATATACAATGAAAACATGAAAAGACGATAACCGCGAGAGCAGGAGAGGAAAATCATATGGATAATTTTATGTATCATGCGCCGACGCGCGTTGTATTTGGCAGAGATACGGAACTGGAAACGGGAAAACTGATTGCAAATGAAGGCGGCTCCAGAGTTTTTCTGGTATACGGAGGCGGCAGCTGCGTGAAAAGCGGATTGCTTGCCCGCATAGAGTCATCCCTTGATCAGGCAGGTCTTGCCTATCTGGAATTCGGCGGCGCACAGCCGAACCCGACCTTGAAACATGCGGAGGAAGGTGTCAGAAAAGCACTCGAATTCGGTGCAGACTTTATTCTGGCAGTCGGAGGAGGAAGTGCGATTGATACGGCGAAAGGTATCGCTCACGGCACTGCCAATCCGGATACTGCTCTCTGGGACATTTGGACCGGTGTGGTACCGCTGAAGCAGTCGACGCCGGTCGGATGTGTTCTGACCATTGCAGCAGCAGGAAGCGAGATGTCTTCCAGTGCCGTCCTGACGAATAAAGACCTTGGAATCAAAAAGGGATTGGATACCGATTTCAACCGCTGCCGTTTTGCAGTCATGAACCCGGCTCTTCTGGCCACGGTTCCCAAATATCAGCTGGCAGCAGGAATCGCAGACATTATGCAGCACACCATGGAACGCTATTTTATTCCCAATTCCCATGCAGAGCTGACGGATGAAATCGCCGAAGGACTCCTGAGGACAGTTATCCGCAACGGAAGAAAGATTCTTGCAGATCCGAACGATTACGATGCTATGGCAGAAGTCATGTGGGCTTCCTCACTGTCACACAACTGGCTGACAGGTCTCGGCAGACCGAGCGATTTTTCGGTTCATAAGTTTGGCCATGCACTGTCTGCCGCCTACGGCGCAACGCATGGCGCTTCCCTGACTGCAGTCTGGAAGGCCTGGGCAGACTACCTTTATGAGTTAGAACCCGGCAGATTTGCGCAGTTCGCCAGACGGGTCTGGGGCGTAAAGGAGGCAGATGATCTCAGTGCCGCCAGAGAAGGAATCCGCTGCACAATGGCCTATTTTCGTGAGATTGGCATGCCGGTATCTCTGGCAGATCTGGGGGTACAGCCTTCAGAAGAGGAGATTCATGCACTCGCCCTCAATTGTACGCAGAACGGCAAGGTAACCCTTTCCAGGATCAAACCGATCGGTGTATCTGAAGCAGAAGAAATCTTCAGAGCGGCGAAATCTTAAAGCCAGGGGGGGAGACAGGGGACGGTTCTCTGTCTCCCTTTATTTTGGGGATGTTGTCCCTTTTACCCTTCTTCATGTACAAAAACATGGGGAGATAGAGGGAGACAGAGAACCGTCCCCTGTCTCCCTGTCTCCCACAAATAAAAAAGCCGGAAACCCTTGTATTTAGCGGATTCCGGCTTTTTGTATGGAGCATAGGGGGATCGAACCCCTGGCCTCAAGATTGCGAACCTTGCGCTCTCCCAGCTGAGCTAATGCCCCGTATCGATTACGAGAGAGATTATAGCACCTCCAAAAATAAATTGCAATGCTGAAAAAGGCATTCAGACATTAATTTTTGATGACAAGAAGGGCCTCTGGGGATTATAATATGATATTAGAGATTTTATGCTTTCACGGGAGGCTATGCATATGAGTTTATTTGACAAGCTGAAAAAGGAAGCTGGCAGAAGCAGTCAGTCTTTCCAGATGCAGATGTTTACTGGGGTTTATCCCATCGACCGTACCAGTTTCAGGGATGTCTTTTCCGCCTGCCTGGGCCGCATGCTGCAGGTGCAGCGGGCTTTTGAGGAAGTGGTGATCCGGGGAAGGGAATTCACTGTGGATCTGACATTTGGAAAGCTCAAAGTGGGCAGTGAGGAGTACTCCCTCCAGTTCCTGGGAACGGAGTCCGCAGTCTCCGGGACCTGGCTCTGGGGCTGGGAAAATATAAATGGCCTGGATGAGAACCTGCTCAAACTGGCCTATGAATGCAGACAGAAAGGTACTGACTGGAATCTGGCCCAGCTCAAAGAAAAGAGCTTTCCCTTAGAGGAAGGGATCGGCGGACGAGAGCTGTCTGTTGTCGCCTGCGGAATCAGCGCAGACAATTATGCCTACATCAGATATTCCTATGAGGGCGGGACTGCCTTTCTGACCGTATCAGGATTGCCGGCAGAGGTTTTTGCAGCGGAGGACGTCGACCGTTTTGCAACTGCCGTGATGCAGGGAATCCAACGTTTTGATGTAGATCATAAGGTGTTCCTGGAGAGCTACCTTAGATGGAATGGTACCCCTTATGAGTGGGACGGCAGGTATCTGACCGCTCATTTTTCCCTGGATCTGGTTGTGACATTTGAGAAAAAGGACGGCCTGCTGCGCATCGCCGGCATGAAGACCAACAGGAATATTTAATAATGGCCAGAAAGCTTTTGACATATTTTATGTGCCTGCTGCTGGTATGTTCTGCAGCGGCATGCGGCAGGTCTGAAGGAACCGCAAATGGTGCAGGACAGGCTGCCAAAACAGAGGAAGTCGTCTCAGAGACGGCGGGACAAGTCACGGAAGAAGAGGCACCGGCCGACGGAATCTACGCCCTGGATACCTTTGACTTTTCGGGCGGCAGCGGCAAGGTGAAAATCCGCTGCGAACAGGTCAGGATGGAAGACGGACAGGCGCTTGCGGATATTGTATTTGACAGCAGCCATTACCAGTATGTGAAGATTGGTGATGTCCAATATGATCCGGTGGAAGTCTTTCCCGGGATGGAGAAAACGATAGAAGGGACCGGATTTGAGATTCCGGTGACCCTGAAGTCCGATAATGAGATTCTGGCTATGACCACAGCCATGTCCCAGCCGCATGAGATCAGCTATGTGCTGCATGTGGGCAGTATTACGGAAAATACCAATGCTGCAGCAGAGACTGCAGGAGAGTCAGCGGAAAATGAAGGGGAGACCGGCAAACTGGCTCTTCCTGCCTTTGATCCAGCTGATTTTCCGGAGCTGGGCTATATGTATTCTATGGACAATCGATACGCCCGGTGTTTTGCGGTTCATTATTTTGAAAAGGGATATAAACTGCTGGAAATCGCCGGCGGCAGCCGCTTCCTGACGATTCCGGAAGGAGCAGAAAAACCAGACCAGATTCCTGCGGATGTGACTGTACTGCAGCAGACACCGCATAATATCTATATGGCGGCAACGGCTGTGATGGCCTTTTTCGAAGCCATTGGAGCTGAGGATGCCGTGACCATGGTCGGAACAGACCAGAGCGGCTGGCAGATCGAAGGCCCCGCGCAGGCTCTTGCTGAGGACCGGATGAAGTTTATGGGCAAATACAGCCAGCCCGATTATGAAGGATTAACAGCCGGAGCCTGTGATCTGGCCATCGAGTCCGGCATGATTCTGCATGTCCCGGAAGTCCAGGAAAAACTGGAAGAGCTGGGGATCCCGGTCCTCATGGACCGGTCCAGTTTTGAGCCGGATCCGCTCGGACGGACCGAATGGATTCGTTTTTACGGTGCTTTGATGAACCGGGAGGAAGAGGCCGACGCCTGTTTTCTGCAGGAAGAGGCTTATGTGGAAGCTATCGGTGATCAGGCAGCCACGGGAAAAAAGATCGCTTATTTTGCCTTAAACTCCGCAAAGACGGTTGACGTGCGAGGCGGGGAGGATTATATTGTCAAAATGATTCGTCAGGCGGGAGGCAGCTATGCCTTTGACAGTCTGGAAGCAATCAAAGGAAAAACATCTGCGGCCAGCATTTCGATGGAAGAGTTTTATGCCTGCGCCGCGGACGCAGATTATCTGGTTTACAATGCGTCTATACAGGATCCACTGACATCCGTTTCTGCATTGTTGGCAGAGTATCCGCTTCTGGCTGATTGCAAGGCAGTAAAAGAAAACCAGGTCTGGCAGGTGCGAAAGAGTCTTTATCAGTCCTCGGACAAGGCCTGCCGGCTGATTCTGGATCTGGCGGAAATGA
>CAMMZE010000025.1 GCA_946529195.1 uncultured Lachnospiraceae bacterium | reverse complement strand
TGCATCTCGGTGCCTTCCTCGAAGAAGGTCGGATACTGACGGAGCTGATGTGTACAGGAAGGACAAGCGGATACGATGTAATCATAATCCTCTGCATGCATGCCTTCGATATTGATCTCAGCTTCCTTGGCAGCATTCTCTCTGTCACCCATGTTGGATGCAGGACATCCGCAGCAAGCCTGGCCCATCGGGAAGTCTACATAGTAGCCGATGGAGTTCATGTCTGCGATTACCGCACGGGCAAGATCGGTGTATACGAAATCAAGCAGGCAGCCTGCGAACATAGCAACTTTACCCTTCGGGTTCTCAACCTTCTGGATGATGGTCGGGAAGATGTCACGGAAAGGAACGGTAGCGATGTTCGGGAAGCTTCTTCCTTCGGTCAGGCCGGAAAGGAACATCGGCAGATGACGGATCATCGGCTGGCCCTTTGCGAACGGAGCCTGAGCTACGGCAGCGATACGAAGCATGGAGTGGAAAAGTTTTCTGTCGGAAACAGCATCCAGAGCGAACTTCTTGATTGCGTTCGGATGTTCCTGAGCGTTCTTTTCACGGAGCTTCATGATCATCTCAGGGATCTCAAGACCTGCTGCGCAGACTTCCTTACAACGTCCGCACTGGAGGCAGATATTCTGGATCTCAGCTGCTCTTTCCTCGGATACCAGGAAGTGTGTCAGCATGGTGCCGATACCGCCTGTGTATACGTTGGAACCGAAAGTATGTCCGCCTACCAGAGCGAATGCCGGGCAGATATCAAGACAGGCGCCGCAGCGGATGCACTGGAAGATCTGACGGAAGTCAGGATCTGCGAGCATTTTACGACGGCCCGGATCATCAAGGATTACTACGTAGAAATCCTTCGGGCCCTTCTCGTCGGTCTCTTTGTTAAGACAGACTTCAGTAGCACCTGTGTACATAGAGATATAGGATGTGATTCTCTGGCATGTGCCGTTACGAGGAAGTGCCTTGAAGATATAGCGGGCATCCTCGAACTTATCAACGAATTTCTCAATACCGAAGATATACAGATGTGTGGGAGGCAGAGTACCTACCATACGGCCGTTACCTTCGTTTGTCATGGTGAATACGGTACCTGTCTTAGCTACTGCTACGTTGGCACCGGAAACGCCCATATCAGCGGTCTGGAACTTCTCGCGCATTACGCGGCGGGCAGTCTTAACCTCTTCCGGGATATCAGGAGCATTGTAAACGCCTGTATACTCGGTGAACAGCTCAGCAACCTGATTTCTGTTCAGATGCAGGGCGGGCATAACCATATGTACGGGAGTATTTCCTTCCAGAGCGATGATGAACTCACCAAGGTCAGTCTCCTGAACCAGTACGCCGTCTTCTGCAAGAGTATGGTTGAACTTCAGCTCCTCGGAAGCCATGGATTTGGACTTAACGATGGACTTGATTCCTTTCTCTTTTACGAGATTGCGGATCCACTCCATACCTTCCTCTGCGCTGTGCGCATGGAAAACAACGCCGCCTCTTGCGGTGCAGTTAGCGGTGAACTCCTCGATCATCTGATCAACATGATCTGCCGCATAGCCCTTAACTTCCTTGATACCTGCGCGGGTAGCCTCAAAGTCAACACCTGCGTAGGAATTGATTCTTCTTGCAGGATAGGTCTTACAGAAATTACCCAGAGTCCTGCCCAGCGTCGCATTATCCAACGCGTGCTGTATTTCCTGTTTTAATGTATCATTTGCCATGGTGTTCCCTCCTCAATGTACCTATCATTCATCATCGACTACAATAGCGGTCATCTTAATAGGTCCGTGAACGCCGACTGTGCCGACGCACTCGATATCCGCTGTACGGCTGGGTCCGGTAATGAATCCGACAAACTTCGGGATTTCCGGCATAGCGCCGATCTTGAAGAACATCTCATCGTATTCCGGAACAATGGTGGAACCCTTAACTACGCCGATGTAGTACTCGGGCATGATGGCCACCAGTCTGGTGTCAACTGCATCACCAAGCTGAACCAGTGTTCCCAGCTCCGCGATACCAGCCTGTGCCTCGGAGATACCTCCCTTTGCGGTCTCGCCGTGAAGACGGATGTGATCGGTGTAAGTCTCGATCCCTGCCTCCTTCAGGGCTGCAACGACGCCGGCGTCCTTAAGGAATTCGCTCTCTGCTACACAGGCATCATTAATTCCTGCCTGGGTATAGATGTCAGCGATCGTCTTGCCGAGGTCTGCCTTGTGAACACGTACACAGCCCCCGTTAACGCCCTCCAGACTACCTTTAAAGCGCTCATACAATTCGTCTGTGATCATACTCATTGCTACTCTCCTTTCAAAAAGTCTATTGTTCGCACCGTTTTTTGTGCAAAATGTGCAACCAAAACATAGTACTCCACTTATAATTATAAAAAATTTCCTTTGAATCACAAGCCCACCGGGGGGTTCTTTGTGCCTTTATTTATGTATTTTATCAAATACTCGGAAGGTTAGTTGTGACAAATTTGTGTAAAATCACAAATCATTATGTCTTTACTGACCTTTTTCCCCATTTAAGTGCGGTTTCAGGCCGCTTTCAGCACAACAGAGAGAACCCCATCACGCCAGGTGTAGGATAAAATGTCCATTCCCCGCAACTGGTCCGGGAGTTTAAAACGCCTCCTTTCATTTCGGAAGGATACAATGATATCTCCTTCCAGCATCCCCGCTTCCACTTCTTCCTCGTGGGCAAACGGAAGCGCAACAGCAAATACGGTATTTCCGTCCTTTTTCTCTATCCAGAACGTCTTCTCCTTGGAAAAGACCTGTAAAATATCGGTATCTCCGTAAACCAGATCTGCCATCTGCCGCAGCATTTCGGTTCCGCCGATCTCGTGGTCCTGCAGTTCCAGAGTAAATAACCTTCTTCCCGGGAAGCTCTCCCGTGCAAGAGCAAGGCTCTCTTCCTGCATCCTGCTCCAGCCCCGGAAATATCCCTCCATGGCCTGCTCCGGATAAATCCGGTTAACGATCACAGCATCTACATTAAAGCCGTAAAGATGCATCCAGGTATAATTCCTGCGGGCCTCCTCCATCACGATCCGTTCCGGAGTCGTCACGATACGGATACTGGTAGTTTCCGGATCGCTCAGGATCTGCTGCAGCTTCATCAGGCGCTGGGTCAGCACATCAAAATCCCGGAAGACCACGTCATGCGGCCGGGGTACGCCTGTCCGCAGAGAAATGGCAAATCCGGCTGTCGCTGTCATAGCGCGAATCAGCGGCAGGAAGCGCCGCACGATCAGGCCCAGCCGCTCCGGAAAGCGCAGCATGGAAAGGGTCTCCCCGGTCGGTGCGCAGTCCACAATCAGGACATCGCAGCCGCCCGACTCATACTCATCCAGAATCCGCAGCATGGCAAAGAGTTCCTCAAAGGTCGGGAAAACAAGGACTTCATCCGCCTCGATCCCCACCGTCCCCCGCTTCTTCATCATAGAAAGCAGGTAGTCGTGCAGGCTTCCCCAGGCCTTGCGGCTCTCCTGGCTGGTATCAATCTCAACCGCGTACAGGTTCTCTGCCACCTGTGTCCGGTCATTGCCCAGAGGCTGGCGGAAGGCGTCTCCCAGGCTGTGAGCCTGGTCGGTACTCATAATCACCACGCGCTTTCCCTCTGCTGCCAGCCGGCAGGCTGCCGCAGAAGCCATACTGGTCTTTCCGACGCCGCCCTTACCCGTATAAATCAGAATCCTCATACTCATCGGCGGACACCTCCCTTGTCAGCAAAAAACTCTACTTCCAGATATCCGTTTTCAAACTTTGAACCCAGGATGGTATTATTCCGGAGAGAGTTTGGCAGGGGAATCGTCCTGTGATAGGATCCGACATGAACCTCCAGGTCTGACCCCATCCCGGAGACCTCCACCTCATCTGCCTGAGCAAAGGGCAAAGCCAGACGCAGTTTATATCCGTCTCTTGTATCAACATATACCTCATTTTCCGTCCTGACGCGGACAGAAAAGGCCTCATCAATCGTCTCAGGACTGAAGTTTTCCCGGCAAAAGTGCTCTACCGAATCCATGCCCCGGATTTCGTCCGGATACCAGGGGATCTTCGTAATCGGGATCTGGGTAAATACCCTCTCCAGTTCTTCAATATAACCGGCCTGGATCTGGTGCCATTTGGACATGAATGCGTTCCCCTCCAGTTCCGGGATCACGCGGTTGATATAGAGGCCGTCCACCTGATAATGGTAGAGATTGAGATACATAAAGCTTCTCTTTGTCTCATCAACAACCATCTTCTCCGGCGTGCAGACCAGGCGGACCGTCGTCACCTCGCTGTCCTTGATCAGGTCCTGGATCTCCAGCATGGTCTTATAGAGTTTCTCTACATCGCTCAGAGCCTCCTGGTCCGGCATCTCCACCTTCATGAATACCTTGGAGAAAGGAGAAAGGATGCGGATCGCCATCCTGCCGACCGGGAAAAGCTTTTCAAAATACCAGGCCAGCAGTTCTGGAAGCTTTAACATGGAGATGGTCTCCCCGCTGGGCGCGCAGTCCACAATGATCCTCTCGTACTCGCCTGACTCATAAAACTGCCGGATCTTCATCAGAGAAAAAAGATTCTCCATACCGGGAATAACAGTAAACTGATCCTGCTCCTCAGACTCTACGCCGGCTGACTTAAGAAGCGCCTCATAGGATTTCATAAAATCCGGAAAATCATGACGCATAATCAGATCCGGATCCAGCTCGACTGCGTCAAGATGTTCATTCACATGTTTTACGCTGCTTCCGATTCTCTGTCCCAGGATGTCCCCAAGATTATGGGCCATATCCGTACTCACCAGCAGCGTCTTTTTCCCTTCGTCCGCGGACGCCACGGCATGCGCAGTCGAGACCATGGTCTTGCCGACGCCGCCTTTTCCTGTAAAAATAATAATCCTGCTCATCATATAGTCCTTATTTGATAAACCTGTTGATCGACTCATTCAGCCGCTCTACCCGTTCGTAATTACCGGTGCGGACCGCTTCATCCAGCGCCTTTTCCATTTCTTCTTTAAAAATCAGTTTGCCGGTGCTTCCCAGAGCCGCACGCACAGCGGACAGCTGATTCAGCACCTCTGCTGTGTCTCTGCCTTCCTCGACCATGCGGCGCACCGACTCCAGATGTCCGCCGGCCTTGGCCAGGCGATTTAATATGGATCTGGTATTATCCTTTTTATGCAGTTCGGAGCGAAAATCCCCCACAGTTATATACCTCTAACTTTCCCATAAAAAGCAAAGGACTCTTGCCTTTTTGCTGCAGGCAGGAGTCACTTTTTCCGTTCTTATCTTATATTAATATTTTACCGCCAAAGGGGAGAGAAGTCAACGAAAAACCTCTCCCCCCGGTTAGCTTTCGGACCATTTTACGCCCTGCTGAAGGCGCCTCCGAAAAGGAGTCCCACGATCAGGATCGGCAGCCACAATGAGCTGAATCCTCCCAGCAAAACGACCAGCACAAAGAGCAGGGGACAAAGCCAGAACAGGCCCAGTCCGAAAATGAATTTTGCCGTGCCCCAGGCAAGGCGAAGGCCGATCTTTACAATAAAAACAAACAAAATAATCATAACAAGCAGTGTTAACATTTCTCTTTCCTCCTGTATCAGCAAACTCAAAAATAAATCTCTGCAAATGATGATCTATAAAAAAAAGACTTTTACCATGGCCAAAGCCATGATAAAAGTCTTGCAATTTCACTTGATACGGATGCGGTCGGCCGCATCGTACTGACGGTTTCAAGTCCGGCATTCACTGCCGTTTTGCTACTCCCTTTTATGGATCTTATTGTAGCACCTTCTGAAAAACAGTCAATTACGGGGGGATAAAAAGATCCTAAAGAAACTATAAACTGTCAGCTGCTCTTGCTGTACCGGTACATAAAGGTCATGATATCTTTACGCAGTACATCCAGTCCCACGCCAAACATGCCCTTGTAGGGTCCGCTGCTGTAGCCTTTGGTGATTCCCTTTTCCGCCGCCCACATGATTGCTTTGTAATAATATTTGCCTTTTGAGACATCTGTAAAGGAGCTCTCGCCTGCATAGGAGGGTTTCCCGGCTGCCCGGTAAAGGAACGTTACGGTATCCTCGCGGGAAACAGGAAGACCCACGCCGAACATTCCCTGATAAGGTCCGGAAGAATAGCCGTTCGTGATTCCTTTTTCCTTTGCCCAGAGAACCGCTTTATAATAATACTGACCACTCTTTACATCAGAAAAAGTGTTTTTCACTGAGGCTCCGGGATCCGGAGACCCCATCATCCGCCAGAGAAATGTGATCAGCTGCTCCCTGCTGCATGTTTCCTCCGGCCCGAAATAAACATTCCCATAGCCCTTGGTAATGTTCTCTCCTGCTGCCCAGTAAACCGGGTCATACCAGTATCTGCTGCTGTCTGTGACATCATTATAAAGGGTCCGGATGGTGCACGAAGCACTCTGGCTGCCGTCTGTTGTCCGGGCCGTAATCACAGCCGTCCCGCAGGTCCAGGCAGTTACCAGGCCCGCATCATCCACCGAAGCTACACCCGGGGCTGAGCTGGACCAGACCAGTTCCCGGTTCGGGGCATCTTCCGGCAGGACCTGGGCCGTCAGCTGCAGAGTGCTGGCCTGCAGCAGAGTACGGTCCGCATCTGTGGTCGTCAGGGATGTGGGCATCTGCGCCTCCTCCCGGTCCAGCAAAATGCTGCTGACCGGTACATAGTGCATCTCCTCATAGGAGGCAGGTGCCAATGTCAGATCATCCTCGCTAAAAATGTCCTTTGTACCATTCGAATACTGGTAGAAAAAAGACCGGTTCCCGCAGCGGACCGTGTATCCGTCCTGCACGCTGCCGTCCCCGCTGCCTGCAAGGAAAAGGCCCCTGTCAGCCCCTGCCATGCCGGTATCGCAGTTGGTGACATCGACCAGATAATTAAAACCATCCGGCATGGTGACGACATTCCACATATGGCCTGCTCCCATTTGCCCGAACACCAGAATACTGCCTGTCTGGCTGCTCTGGAAACTGCTCAGGTCACACAGGTACTGAAATGCCTTTGCATAGCCCTCACAGACGACCGTCGTTGCAGGATCCCCGTCAAATACCCAGAGCAGCTGCCAGGGATTGCCGTATGTCAGATCCGTCTGCTCTGCCGCATCAAAATTATAAGATGTCTCCTGACAGATCCGCGCCCTGTAGCTGTCCAGCTTTTCATAATCCGTAAAATCTTCACACTCTGCAACGATTGCGGAAGCATTTTCTGCTGCCAGAGCAACCGTCTGTCCGGATGCAGGATCCACCTGGTAGGTATCTGCTGCAAATTCATCAGCGACGGTAAAAGAAACTGTCAGAGGATTACTAAAAGTGAGCACATACTGGTCTTCCCCGTCGACCGTTGCCCATTTGGCTGAAACCTTGATCCCGCCGGACCGGAGCCCCCGTGTCTTGT
The DNA here is from genome assembly GCA_946529195.1 of uncultured Lachnospiraceae bacterium. The sequence continues at coordinate 1,554 of CAMMZE010000025.1, read as the reverse complement.
CAAACCAGTACAGATCATAGGGGCAATCTGCCAGAAGACTGCTCATGACCAGGGATATCTTATAATTTAAAAACCTTGAAACAAAAAGGTCCCTGGCTTCAGCGACGATTTTATCATTCACCACAACAGCTTCCACGCCCAGTTCCTGCGCCGTGCAGGCCAGATCCGCCACGCCCAGTTCTTCCAGAGAGACCTCAAGCTTTGTGCTCTGCAGCTGTCCGTCTGCCACCATCCGGATCTGTTTTTTCAAGGACTGGTAGATAGAAGCATTCTGACCTGACAGATAACTGCCGGAAGTCTTTTTCATCAGGATGGCCTGCTGACGGATGCCCTCATACAGCTTATCCTCTGCATAAGCCGCAAACAGGCCTTCCGGATCCTCCTCGTCAGAAAAAGTAAGTTCTTCCTCCGGCAGATCTTCTGACACTGTCAGCCCGCTTTCCGGAATCTCTGTTACCGCGATCTGTGCTCCTTCAAGTACAGCTGCAGATGCCTGTCCCAGCTGTCCGGGCAGCCATAAGGCCGCAGCCAGCAGAATACTTACCAATAATAATCTTCTTCTCATATATTCCCTATCGTTATGTATTTACACTTGTTTCCCTCAAAATCATTATACATATAATCCCTGCTGCTGGCAATCATGTCCTTATTCCATCAAAAAACCTGCAGCTCCCCAAAGGAACTGCAGGTAATACAAATCCGCTTTGTTTTCTTACAAAACTTTGCTGAGGAAATCGATGGTTCTGGCCTGCTGCGGATGGTCAAAGACATCGGAAGGTCTTCCTTCCTCAATGATATAACCGTTGTCCATAAAGAGCACGCGGTCAGCAACCTCTCTGGCAAATCCCATCTCGTGGGTCACAATTACCATGGTCATACCGTCAGCTGCCAGCTGCTTCATAACAGCCAGAACCTCGCCAACCCTCTCAGGATCCAATGCAGAAGTCGGCTCATCAAAAAGCATGATGTCCGGATTCATGCAGAGGGCTCTGGCAATGGCAACACGCTGTTTCTGACCGCCGGACAGCTGGTCCGGATAAGCGTGCTTCTTGTCCTCCAGCCCGACTCTGCTCAGCATTTCCATGGCTTTCTTCTCAGCCTCTTCTTTCGAAGCCTTCTTCAGGTCTACCGGGGCCAGCATCAGATTGCGCAGGACATCCATATTGCCAAACAGATTGAAGTGCTGAAATACCATGCCGATATTCTCACGCACCTTGTTGATATCTGTGCTTTTGTCCGTGATATCAAATCCGTCAACAATAACCGTGCCGCCTGTAATCTCTTCCAGACGGTTCAGGCAGCGCAGGAAAGTCGACTTTCCGGATCCGGAAGGACCAATGACTACGACCACCTCGCCCGGGGTGATATCCACTGAGATATCCTTTAATACCTCCAGCTTGCCAAAACTTTTCCCGCATAATCCCTCTTACCTGCTTGTCTGCTGGCTCTGCATGACCCAGGGCAGCACGCAGGCTTCAGCTGCTGTGACCCGGACGTCAGGATGATCGGAAATCGCCCTGAGGATCCTCTGCTCTTTGCGGATCCGGGGAATCT
>CAMMZE010000024.1 GCA_946529195.1 uncultured Lachnospiraceae bacterium | reverse complement strand
TTTACATACAAAAACAGCCTGAAAATCAGCTTTTTAGTTGATTTTCGGACTGTTTTTGCGCCGATACTTCTTGAAAAAAGGGAGACAGAGAACCGTCCCCTGTCTCCCCTCGACCTTATTTCTTGTTTGCGCGCATCCTCTGTTTAGGATCCAGAATCTTTTTACGGATGCGGATATTCTTCGGTGTAATCTCAACCAGTTCATCATTCTCAATGAAATCAAGTGCCTGCTCCAGACTGAGTTCGCGGTGGGGCACCAGTTTCAGTGCTTCGTCGGAACCGGAAGCACGGGTATTGGTCATCTGCTTGCGCTTGCAGACATTGAGCTCGATGTCTCCGCCCTTGGGATTCTCGCCGACTACCATGCCCTGGTAGACCTTGACGCCGGGTCCGATAAAGAGAGGGCCGCGGTCCTGGGCATTGAAGAGACCGTATGTGATGCTCTCGCCCGGCTCAAATGCGATCAGGGAACCTGTCTTACGGTATGCGATATCTCCCTTATAGGGGCCGTAGCCTGCAAAAAGGGTATTTAAAACACCATTTCCCTTGGTGCTGGTCATAAACTCATCACGGAAGCCGATCAGTCCGCGGGAGGGAACCAGAAACTCCAGACGGGTACCTGTTCCGTTTGCGGAAGACATGGCTTTGAGCTCACCCTTACGGAAACTGAGCTTCTCAATTACAACGCCGGAAAATTCATCCGGAACATCGATGAAAGCCTGCTCCATGGGCTCAAGCAGCTTGCCGTTTTCATCCTTCTTGAAGATAACCTCTGCCTTGCTGACTGCAAACTCATAGCCTTCACGGCGCATGTTCTCGATCAGGACTGACAGGTGAAGTTCGCCGCGGCCGGATACCTTGAAGCAATCCATGCTGTCGGTGTCCTCTACGCGGAGGCTGACATCTGTATTCAGCTCTCTGTAGAGACGCTCACGCAGATGACGGGAAGTCACATACTTGCCCTCACGTCCTGCCAGCGGGCTGTCATTGACCAGAAAATTCATGGAAATGGTGGGCTCGGAAATCTTCTGGAAAGGAATGGGTTCTACAAAATCAGGAGAGCAGAGTGTGTCGCCGATATGCAGGTCTGAAATACCGGAAATGGCAACGATAGAACCGATCTTGGCGCTTTCCACATCTGTCTTGCCCAGTCCCTCAAACTCATAGAGCTTGCTGACCTTCACCTTGCGGAACTTATCCGGATCATGGTGGTTGACAATTACGGCTTCCTGATTCACTTTGATCTCGCCGCTTGTTACCTTGCCCACACCGATTCTGCCCACATATTCATTGTAATCGATCGTGCTGATCAGCACCTGGGTTCCCTTTTCCGGATCTCCTTCCGGAGCCGGAATGTGCTCCAGAATGGTCTCAAACAGAGGCTTCATATCTGTGCCGGGAACGTCGGCATCCATGCTTGCTACGCCGCTTTTGGCAGAAGCAAAGACGAAGGGGCATTCGATCTGTTCATCGGTAGCGTCCAGATCAATGAGCAGATCCAGGACTTCATCGATAACCTCCTCCGGGCGGGCCTCGGGACGGTCGATCTTATTGATGCAGACGATGACAGCCAGATCCAGATCCAGCGCCTTTTTCAGAACGAATCTGGTCTGGGGCATAGGTCCTTCAAATGCGTCTACCACCAGAATAACGCCGTCTACCATCTTCAGGACACGCTCTACCTCACCGCCAAAATCAGCATGGCCCGGTGTGTCTACGATATTGATCTTTACCCCGTTGTAATATACTGCCGTATTCTTGGAAAGAATGGTGATGCCTCGTTCTCTCTCGATATCATTGGAGTCCATGACTCTTTCCTGAACAACCTGATTGGTTCTGAATACGCCGCTCTGACGGAGAAGCTGATCTACAAGCGTCGTTTTGCCATGGTCAACATGGGCAATGATCGCGACGTTTCGAATGTCTTCTCTTTTCATTTTTTCAAATCCTTCTTTCTACTTATGTATATGTCATTTTTCATTATGCCGATTGCAACGCCTTATATCATACCAATCTCATAGGCTATTTGCAAGATTTTATTGAGAAACATGGGAAGTGTCCTGCAGTTTGTGCAGACGGATGCAAACCGGATACGGCAGGTGGACAGGCTTTCCGTCCATGACAAAATATCCTTTCTCATAGTTGATCTTGAACATGGTAATGGAACTCCCCTCCTGATTGACGGACGCAAAATGGATCCCGTCCGGCATAATCAGGGTATCGCTGGGGAACTCACCGGATATCGGGAGGACACACATCTGCTGCATCTGTCCGCTCTCGGGCTCGATCTCGAAGATTGCGACAGAATTATTGCCGGAGTTGCTGGCAAACAGATGCCTGTCATCCTCCGAGAGTTCCAGACAGATCGCGCTGTTATAATTCTTATAATCCTCCGGAAGGGTGGAGAGCTGCTGCATCCTGGTAAAGACAGCCCCATCCTCCTCATAGGCATACTGGGTCACATAATTGCCGTATTCATGCAGGATATAGGCAAACTTCCCATTATGGGAAAATACCATATCTCTGGGGCCGGACTCCAGCTCACAGCGGATGATGGAATGCTTTTTCAGCTTTCCGTGTTCATGATCAAAGGCAAAGACCTGTACCTGATCCATTCCCAGGTCAACAACGGCCAGATACTTTTCATCGGGCGTAAATGTCACGCACCTGATATGGGAATGATAATGTCTGCCGCCGACGCTGCCCAGTCCCTTCATGAAGATCTCATCGGTCACCTCTCCGACCTTGCCGTTTTTCTGGATCTTCAGTATGGTAAGCTTGCCGTCATGATAGCCGCCGCTCACCAGATAGCGGTTTGCCCGGTCGACGCAGAGAGAAGCCGGCCGGAGTCCATTGACAGATGCCGTCCCCATCATCTCCAGACCGCCGTCCTCCAGAATCCGCATAGCGGCAACGCCGCCGTCAAAAGAAGAATATAAATATCTGCCGTCTGCAGAGATCTGCAGGACAGAAGGATTGTTGATCTTGAAAACGTCCCGGATCTTCAGTGTCGGCCGGGGCATGCTCAGATCCATAATATAAATGCCCTCACTTTCCCCTCTGGTGAAAGTACCCGCATAAGCAACATATCTGTCTTCCATAATCTTCTCCTTTCAGAGCATGGGCCGGACTCTCCCGGCTCCTGATTTACCCGATATTTTACCATATTTTCGTAAGTCGCTCAACAAGAAACCATCTTTATGATATACTGTAACGGAAATTATCCGGAAAGGAGCATCTATAATGGAAACCATCGCAAGTTTTACCATTGACCATATCAAACTGCAGCCGGGACTTTATGTATCCCGCAAGGACCGCTTCGGCAGCGAAGTGATTACTACCTTTGACATCCGCATGACCAGCCCCAATGAGGAGCCTGTTATGAATACTGCGGAGCTGCATACCATCGAACACCTGGGAGCAACCTTCCTGCGCAACCACCCTGATTTTGGCAGCCGTGTTGTCTATTTTGGACCTATGGGCTGCCGGACAGGCTGCTACCTGCTGCTGGCAGGCGATTATACTTCCCATGAACTGGTCCCTCTCATGACAGAAATGTTCACCTTTATCCGGGACTTTGAGGGAGAAATCCCCGGAGCAGCCCCCGACCAGTGCGGCAACTGGCTGGACCAGAATCTGCCTATGGCAAAGTATCTGGCAGCGCGGTATCTGGATCAGGTTCTGACCGGCATCGGCCCTGACAGGCTGATTTACCCGGAATAAAACCGGCACTTGTTCCTCAAAGGAAACTTTACAAATGCGCTGTCATCCTGTATACTGACTAGTGATTGTGCTTAGCACAAGCCTGCTGACAATTACAAAGTTTTGAATGAGGTAAAAAATGGAACTGGATTCTGATACGGGCAGTCACAGTATTATTACTCTGATGACGGATGGGGACACCCCGCTGGATTACATGGTCTTATCGATCTTCAGCGTGGATGACAGGCAGTATATCGCCCTTCTCCCCCAGGACAGTGACGGCGGCTTTGATGAGAATGCCGAAATCTGCACCTACCGTTACCATCTTCTGGAGGACGGTGATTTTCTTGTCGAGGCCATCGATGACGATGATGAGCTTGACAATGTGACCGACTACCTGGATGACTTGCTCAACGAAGATGAATTTGATGAACTATTTGAAGACATACAGGAAGATTAATAGAAAAGACGCTGCTTTTTTCATCGCAGCGTCTTTTTTTTATGATTCTATTTGAGATCCTTCAGCCGGCCCAGCATCTCTTTTGTATCGACATCCAGCAGTTGTTCTTCCGGCACTTCCACCAGTCTCTGCCGCAGGGGATACCTTTTCATCACGGTCTTCCCGCCCTTGTCCCCCTGCAGAGCCTCCAGTTCCTGAAAGTATTCCCTGGGGAAGAGGACCGGATTGCCGCTTTCACCTTTATGGGCAAGGGCGATGATACAGTCCGGGTTCTCTGCATATTTGTCAAGTATCTGCAGGATACTCTCTTTTTTCAGAAAAGGCTGGTCACTGACCATGAAAAGAATGGCATCGCAGGACTCCAGCGCCCGGATTCCAAGCCGTATGCTCCTGCTGATTCCCTGCTCCGGAAAAGCGTTCTCCACAGGCACAAAACCTTCCTGCCCGGCCAGTTCCAGAATCCTTTCCTCCCCGCTTACCACAGCAACCTGATGAAAGGCTTCTTTGGGGACCGCCTGAAAGGCCCGGCTGATCATGGGAACTCCTCTGACCGGCGCCAGAAGCTTATCTCCGCCGAACCGCTCGCCCTTTCCTGCTGCCAGTATGATACAGGATATCTTTTTTTCCATACCATCAACCTTCCTTCCGGCGGATGGCCATTTCATGCAGAATCCCTTCCAGGACGCCGCCTCCGATCGCCCTTGCCTTGTCAGATACGGAATAACAGTGTCTGACCTCACATCTGGGATCGACATCTCCTGCCTTCATGCCGTCTGTCACCGGCGTCCCGGCCGGCAAAAGGCCTCGGAGGACACCGTCGATCTGGGCACAAACCGGCTTGCCTTCAACCCTGGCAACGACCTGTCCTTTCTGTACAATATCTCCGATCGATGCGATTGGTTCGAACATGCCGTCTCCGCTGCTGCGAACGAGACGCTCCGTGCTGTAGCCGCCGATTTCCCCCGGTACACCGGTATTGGGGATGGCACTGCCCTCATAATAGACCCGGCCCAGATCATGTCCCCGCTTGGTCTCTACCACGCAGTGGCAGTCCTCCGGCGCTGTAAAGCCCGGGCCCACCCCGATGACAATGGGAGCGTCTGTCTTTCCGGTTCCTGTATTTCTTTTTGCAATGATGGCATCGACCAGAACATCAGGCTGCAGGACTGTGCGGCACTGGCACTTCGGATCCGTCAGTACTGCCACTTTGCCGGAAGCTGCGATGGTCCGCGCCTCTTCGGCATCTGATGCCAGGACTCCGCTGATCCCCTCTATACAGACCTCTTTCTGATAAACCGCAGAAGAAAAAGCTACCGTACAGCGAACGGCTGTCGGTCTGGGAAGGTCTGTCATAATGACCTGAAAACCGCTTCGGATCAGGCGGCAGGCGATTCCGCTCGCCAGATCTCCGGCTCCCTTTATCAAAACCAGCATGCTCATACGATTCCTCCTTCAGATCCTTATTACTATGATTATCATGTAAATGTACCAAAAAAGCAATAACAAATCCCCGTTTTTTGTCACCCTTTGGCAGGCAGGAAAGCGGGGCAGGCATATTCCCATCCGAATATTTTTATGGTATGATTAGGAATACATTATGATTCGCAATATGCACGCAGGAGCATCGCGCGCGCCGCGCGCAGGCCCATCAAACACCGCACACGAAATGGAGGTCATCATGAGCAAAGTGAGACGTATCTACGTAGAGAAAAAGCCCGACTATGCTGTCAGTGCCAGAGAACTCTACTCTAATATCAGCGAATATCTGGGAATTTCATCTGTCAAGTCCGTACGGGTCCTGGTTCGCTACGACATGGAAAACATATCAGACTCGACCTATGAAGAGGCGAAGGTCACCATCTTTTCGGAACCCCCGGTAGACTTTCTTTATGAAGAGCGCCTGCCTGTTCATGGCAATGAGGCTGTTTTTTCTGTGGAAGCCCTGCCCGGCCAGTTCGATCAGAGAGCCGATTCCGCAGAGCAGTGCGTCAGACTGCTGAGCCCCGATGAAAATCCTGTGATCCGCTGCGCTGTGACTTATGTCATTGACGGCAGCTGCACACAGCAGGAACTTGACCGGATCAAGAGCTTTTGCATCAACCCTGTTGACTCCAGAGAAAATAATGCAGACAAGCCCGAAACCCTGGCTATGGATTTTGCCGAGCCGGATGATGTCCTGATCTTTGACGGCTTCTGCTCTATGCCGGAAGCTGAGCTGAAGGCACTGTACGATTCTCTTGGCCTTGCCATGACTTTCCGTGACTTCCAGTTCATCCAGGACCACTTCCAGGCTGAGGAGAAGCGTGATCCCAGCATGACAGAGATCCGCGTTCTTGATACCTACTGGTCCGACCACTGCCGCCATACCACCTTCCAGACCGAGCTGAAGAACATCAGCTTTGAAGAGGGTGATTATTCACAGGTTCTGCAGGATACCTTTGCTCTTTACGAGGCAGACCGCGCTGAGGTCTATGCCGGACGCAGCGACAAGTTCATCTGCCTGATGGACATTGCCCTCATGGCTATGAAAAAGCTGAAAAAAGACGGCAAACTCCAGGATCAGGAGGATACGGATGAGATCAATGCCTGCTCCATCATCGTTCCCATTGAGGTGGACGGCAAGACAGAGGAGTGGCTGGTTAACTTCAAAAATGAGACCCACAATCATCCGACTGAGATCGAGCCTTTCGGCGGTGCTGCTACCTGTCTGGGCGGAGCCATCCGCGACCCGCTGTCCGGCCGTACCTATGTTTATCAGGCCATGCGCGTGACCGGTGCTGCTGATCCCAGAGTGGCTGCTTCTGATACCCTCGAGGGCAAGCTGCCTCAGAGAAAACTGGTTACGGAAGCTGCGCACGGATACAGCTCCTACGGCAACCAGATTGGCCTGGCGACCGGCCTGGTCAATGAGATCTACCATCCTGACTATGTGGCAAAACGCATGGAGGTCGGCGCTGTTATGGCAGCTGCCCCCCGCAAAAATGTTACCAGACTGACCTCGGATCCGGGCGACCTGATCATTCTGCTGGGCGGCCGTACCGGCCGTGACGGCTGCGGCGGCGCTACCGGTTCTTCTAAGGCTCATAATACCCAGTCCATCGACACCTGCGGCGCAGAAGTACAGAAGGGCAACGCTCCCACAGAGCGTAAGCTCCAGCGTCTCTTCCGCCGTCCCGAAGCCAGCGTTCTGATCAAGAAATGCAATGACTTTGGCGCGGGCGGTGTATCTGTTGCCATCGGCGAACTTGCTGCCGGCCTGCAGATCGACCTGGATAAGGTTCCCAAGAAATATGCCGGTCTGGACGGTACTGAGCTTGCTATTTCCGAGTCTCAGGAGCGTATGGCCGTTGTTATCGATCCCAAGGATGCGGATGCATTCATGAAATATGCGGATGAAGAAAATCTGGAAGCGACCTGCGTGGCAGTCGTTACCGAAGATCCCCGTCTGGTCCTTAGCTGGAGAGGCAAGGAAATCGTCAATATTTCCCGTGCTTTCCTGGATACCAACGGCGCGCATCAGGAGACCGAAGTTGTTGTTTCCTCTCCTTCCAGAGCCGACAGCTACTTTGATCAGATTCCTGACCACAGCGATATGAAGGCTGCCTGGCTTGCCTGCCTGTCTGACCTGAATGTCTGCTCCCAGCGCGGTCTGGTTGAAATGTTTGACGCCTCCATCGGCGCAGGCAGCGTCTACATGCCTTACGGCGGCCGCTACCAGCTGACACCGACCCAGTCTATGGCTGCCAAGATCCCGGTTCCGGAAGGAAAGTCTGATGCCGCTACCCTGATGAGCTACGGCTTCAACCCTTATCTGTCCAACTGGAGTCCTTATCACGGTGCAGCTTACGCGGTTGTGGAATCTGTGGCCAAGATTGTTGCCGCAGGCGGTGATTACAAGAAGATCCGCTTCTCCTTCCAGGAGTATTTCCGCCGCATGACCGAAGATCCCAAGGTATGGGGCGAGCCCATGAGCGCTCTGCTCGGTGCCTACACTGCCCAGAAGGGATTTGGCCTGCCTTCCATCGGCGGCAAGGATTCCATGTCCGGTTCCTTCAATGAGATCCATGTACCTGCTACCCTCATCTCCTTCGCAGTTGATGTTGCAAAGCAGCAGGAGATCATCACACCTGAGCTGAAAAAGGCCGGCAGCTGCATTGTCCGCTTTGATATTGCCCGCGATGCTGCTGATATGCCGGATTATGCCCAGATTTGTGCCCTCTATGACGCCATCCACGAGCTGACCGGAAACGGCACCATCATTTCCGCTTATACCCTTGGTTTCGGCGGCGCAGCGGCTGCTGTATCCAAGATGGCTTTCGGCAACAAGCTCGGCGTGCGCATCAGCGATCAGATCCCGGCAGACAGCCTTTTCCGTCCTGCTGACTACGGCTGCATCCTGGCTGAAGTACCGGCAGACAAGCTGGCCGGCATCCAGGTGCCTTACACCATCTTCGGTGAGGTCATCAGCGATCCTGTCATCTGCTATCAGGATATGTCGCTCGCTATCGATGAGGCCATTGCAGCCTGGACAGGCACCTTAGAACCGGTATTCCCGACCAGCTCCGGCGTAAAGCAGGAAACAGTCAGAGACCAGATCTTTGATTGCAAGGATGTCCGGATCTGCACCCATCCGATTGCGCAGCCCAAGGTATTTATCCCTGTATTCCCGGGTACCAACTGTGAGTATGACAGTGCCAGAGCTTTTGAGCGGGCAGGCGCCAAGGTACAGACACAGGTATTCAGAAATCTGACCGCAGACGGTGTTCGCGAGTCTGTAGAGGCCTTTGTCAAGGGCATTTCCGATGCCCAGATCCTCATGTTCCCCGGCGGCTTCTCTGCCGGTGA
>CAMMZE010000023.1 GCA_946529195.1 uncultured Lachnospiraceae bacterium | reverse complement strand
GTGATGCAGGTCTGCTCCTGCAGTTTTGAGATTCCTTTTTTATATGTTATAATGAAAACGGAAATGTAGAATATGTCCTTTGGAAGGGAAGGCGTCTGTTTAAAGGAGCATAAGATGGCATACAGTGAGCTGATCAAGGATTTCGAGAGAATTCGGGATTATATCCGGGAGTTTTATGTGTACGGCTTCAGGTCCAGGGATGAGTTTACATTCATAAAGAGTGCCCGCAGCTATGATAACGAGCGGCGCAGGGTCGAAAGCTGGCTGGAGGATTATATTTCCTTCCGCCAAAATGCCCAGGGCAAAAATGTATTCATCTCGGTGGACAGCCGCGCGATCCCCCATAATCCCCTGTACAGGGCATTTAAAACCAAAAGCTTTACCGCCAACGATATTATTCTGCACTTTTTTCTGATGGACTTTTTGCGCGATCAGGGCCAGGCCGGGATCAGGGAGATACTGGACGGACTCTGCGCAGAGTATCCGGAGACCTTTGAACGAAGCGGACTGCCCGATGAGTCGACGGTGCGCAGCAAACTCAATGAGCTGACAGATCTGGGCATTATTGAGAGAGAAAAGAAAGATGGCAGAATCGTTTACAGGATCGCGCCGGGACCGACAGATTTGTCCGCCTGGCAGGATGCGCTGGATTTCTTTTCAGAAACGGCCCCGCTGGGCGTCACAGGTTCCTTCCTGCTGGACAAGCTTCCGGAGCACAAAGAACACTTTTATTTCAAGCATCATTACCTGATGCAGGTCATCGACAGTGAGATTTTGCTGGACCTGCTTCTGGCCATAGATGAACGGCGCAAGGTCAGGCTTACGGTGAAAAATCTCCTGGAAGAGGAAGAGGGAGAGTATCTTTACTATATCAATACGCCCGTAAACATTTATATCAGCACAGAAAACGGACGCCAGTACTGTCTGGGCTGGAATGCGGCGGCAGGCAGATTTTTCTTTACCCGCCTGGACCGGATCGTCAAGGTGGAGCTGCTGAAAGAGGATCCTGCGTTTGAGCAGCTTGCCCGGAAGGCGCGCGGGGAGGCAAAGCATCTCTGGGGCGTTTCCTTTGGCGGCCTGGAGGAGACCGGCGGCCTGGAGCATCTGGAGCTGGAGATCCGGGTAGAAAAGTATGAGTACTTTATTGTACAGCGTCTTATGCGGGAGAAGCGCTGCGGCCAAGTGAAAAAGATCGCACCGGACCGGTATCTGTTTACAGCAGATGTATATGACGCAAGAGAAATGCTTCCCTGGATCTATTCCCTGACCGGAAGGATCGAGCGCATCAGCTGTTCCAATCCCGCAGTAATAGAAAAGTTTTATGCAGATTTGAAAAAAACGGCGGAATATTATGAGTGAGAACCAGTTATTTCATGAGGTATACGGCAGCTACTATAATGTGATCGCCTGCATTCTGGCCGAGGCGGTGGAAGGCAAACTGACACGCGGGCGCATGATGCAGATTGTCCGGGAGAAGGCATTTTCCGAGAGCATTATGAATATTCCGGAGATGCTGCGCAAAGGGAAATGGCCGCTTCTGGATGAGGATTACGGAACGGAGATTCTCTTTCAGCCGGAGATGCCCCTGACAACGCTGCAGAAGCGCTGGCTGAAGGCAATCTTTGCGGATCCCAGGATCCGCCTGTTCACAGAGGAAGAAATGGAAGAACTAAACGGGGTCAGGCCATTGTTTCAGCAGGAATCGATCACCTACTTCGATCGATTCACAGACGGAGACCCCTATGAGGATCCCTCTTACATCAATAATTTTCGAATGATCTTAAAGGCGCTGGGAGATCAAAAGCCCCTGAGGATGGATTATCTCAACCGGAAAAATAGAAGGAGCACCCTGCTGTGCCAGCCGGAGCATCTGGAGTACTCGGAAAGGGATGATAAGTTCCGGCTGCATGCCCGCAGCCTCGAAAAGGACAAGCAATTTGTCCCTATGCAGCTGAATCTGTCCAGGATCATCAGCATCAGCCCCGCGGACCACGCGCTGCCGGCAGAGCCCTTCCCGCAGCCGCGGCGGAGCTTTGCCGTCCTAGAACTGATCGATGTGGAAAGCACCATGGAAAGGGCCATGCTTCACTTTTCCTATCTGGAAAAAGAAACGGAGAAGATTGCGGAGGAAGATGGAACGGACCGCTACCGGCTGACCCTTTATTACGACAAGAATGATGAAACGGAGCTTCTGATCCGGATTCTATCCTTCGGCCCCGGCATCTGGGTCACAGAGCCGGAGAGCCTGAAAAGCAGCATCCGGGAACGTCTTCACAGGCAGAGAGAACGATTGATAAATAAGTCTCAATAAAAGGAAATCAAAGGGACACTTTTCAGAGTTGCACTTGTCTAACCTTTACATCATGAGATAAAATGTAACTGTAATTTAAAAATCTAGTATTTTATTAGGAGGAAGAATTATGGCAGATAAAACCAATCAGTACGCAGGCACACAGACAGAGAAGAACCTTCAGGCTGCTTTTGCAGGTGAGTCTCAGGCCCGCAACAAATATACTTATTTCGCATCTGTAGCACAGAAAGAGGGTTACGAGCAGATCGCAGCTCTTTTCCTCAAGACAGCAGAGAATGAGAGAGCACATGCGCAGCTCTGGTGCGAGGAGCTTGGCGGCATCGGAACCACAGCTGAGAACCTTAAGGCAGCTGCTGACGGTGAGAACTATGAGTGGACTGACATGTATGTTGAGTTCGCTGAGACCGCCGAGAAGGAAGGCTTCAAGAGACTGGCAGCTAAGTTCCGCGCTGTAGCAGCGATCGAGAAGCATCACGAGGAGCGTTACCGCGCACTTCTGCAGAATGTTGAGACAGCTCAGGTATTCGAGAAGTCCGAGGTTAAGGTTTGGGAGTGCCGCAACTGCGGACATATCGTAGTTGGCGTTAAGGCACCGAAGGTTTGCGCAGTCTGCGGTTATTCACAGTCTTACTTCGAGGTAAACGCTGAGAATTATTAATGAAACAGAGCATATTTCATGCGAGGGGATCCTGAGGATCCCCTCTTTTTTTCATCCCGAGAATTACACGGTGGGGCTTGCATTTCTTCACCCTATTCTATCCCATAAAAGAATATGTTATACTTTTGATAAGACTAAGACAAACTTGTATGTCGTAAAGAAGAAGGGATGATCCGGTGAATATACAGGAGAAAAAGTTTCAAGCCTGGAGACAGGGACTTCTGGACGTATCCAGAAGAAATAAGCTGATGAATTACCGGAAGAGCCGCAGGGCGACTCTGCAGATTCTGGTGCCCGGGATGGAAGCCTTATACCGGCGGCTGGCTGTGGACGGACAGAAGCTTGCATTTCGCAGACGGAAGCTGACAGCGGAGGACGACCGGCTCACACGTATCCTTGATCTGTTTGCCGATCTGGGTACGCCGATCGAGATCGCCGAGGGGGAAGTGCGCTCTGATATGGAGACAGATGACATGAATCTGACCCTCAAAAATCTGCGTTCCAAGGCCAGATTGTCCCAGGAGGAGCAGGGCATCAATATCCTCTATCTGTCATTTGGCTTTCTTCGATGGCGGCAGAAGCCTTCCGAGGACTGGCTGATTTCCCCGCTGATCCTGGTACCGGTTACCCTTGAGATGAAATCGCTCACCAGCCCCTATACGATTCGGCGTCTGGAAGAGGATATCGTCGTTAACCCGACCCTTGAATATGTACTTTCAGCGGATTTTCATATGACTCTGCCGGAGTTTGATCCTGCTTCCGAGGAGATCGACAGCTATCTGCAGGCAGTCCAGGACAGCGTGGAGTCATTGGGCTGGAGTGTGATCCGCGAGGCCAATCTGGGCCTCTTATCCTTCCTCAAGATTGTTATGTATAAAGACCTGGAAAAGAACCGGGAGAAGATCTTTTCCAACCGGGTGATCCGTGCCTTCTGCGGCGATCCTTCCCAGCTGCCTGTAATAGAAGAGGAGTGGGAAAACTACGATCATGATCAGGATCCCGAGTCGGACCAGTGTCAGGTGGTTGCAGCGGATGCCAGCCAGAAGGACGCCATCCTGCTCTCCCGCAGGGGCGTCAGCTTCGTCCTGCAGGGACCGCCCGGAACCGGTAAGAGCCAGACGATCACCAACATCATTGCCCAGGCCATGGCGGACGGGAAAAGGGTGCTTTTCGTTTCCCAGAAGATGGCTGCCCTCAGCGTAGTATACCGCCGTCTGGAGGAGGCAGGAATCGCGGATTACTGCCTGTCCCTGCACAATTACAAGGCGGAGAAAAAGGCGGTGCTGCAGGATTTGGCCCGTACCCTTGACGCTCCCAAACGAACCCTCAAGAGCGGATATACACATGTATTCGACAGCCTGGAGGAGGAACGAAACAGGCTGAACCTGTATGATCGTGAGATGAATCTTGTCCGTATGCCTTTGGGCAGGACCCTCTTTGACGTGGTCACAGACTTGTCCGGGATGGAGGATGTACCCCTGTGCACCTTAGAGGATGATACGCTTGATGTGTCCGGGGAAGAGTATGAGATCCGCCGGCAGCTGCTGGAAAAGTATGCCAGGGTCGCAGAACAGTATAAAGAAGAACTGGCCGATCATCCCTGGCGGGGGACCTCCCTGACCGAGCAGGATCCCATGACTGCACAGATCCTGTTTGGCAGAGCACCTCTGCCCGGACTTTGTGCGGATATACAGAGAGTACAGGAACAGGCAGACGCCTTTAACCAAAAACTTGCTCTTCACAAGGACTGGTCCTTTCAAAGCCTGGAGGAACTGATTGCCTGTGAACTGCTCAGGCGGGCCTGCACCGCGGCCCGCGAATACGGCCGGGCCAGGTACGGAAGCGGCTTATTCTGCCCGGAAGGGTATACAAAGACCAAAGAGTCTTACAATAGTCTCAGAAATCATCTGCAGGCAGTCTGCCTGTATTCTGATACGGTCAAGTGGGAAAATGCAGATACAGAGTCTCTTCAGAGAGAACGAAAAGAGACGGCAGCATTTGCGGATGAACTGGAAAAATGCAGCCGATTCATGGAAGAAGCCGGAAGGCTTCTCGGCAGCCATCTGACGGTGAGCGACTCCTCCCTGCAGCAGGTCCGGGCAGCCTATGATATGCTGCGCGTTCCCGCAGATTACAAGGTCAGATGGTTTACCGGTCCGCTTTCCATCGAGGAACTCACAGACAGGATCCATAAGATCAAAGACCTTGCGGATGCGGCACTGGCCCAGAAAAAGCTGATCGACGCGGAGTGGGAGCAGAGTTTCTACGCCCTGGATGAGGAAGCGCTGCTCGGCCGTTTCCAGACGGAATATACCTCCTTTTTCAAGAAACTCGGGAAAGGGTATAAGGATGATAAAAAGCGATTGACCTCCTGCCGCAGGGACAGGCGCAAATGCAGGGACGAGGACGGTATCCGCGGACTGGAAAGACTGCGGGAGTTCCATGCCGACGTTGTAGAATGCCAGGTAGAGATCCAAAAGCTTCCCGCCCAGTATGGCATGCGGGAGGAGGACGTTTTCACAGACTGGGCAGGCATCCTGCAGAGTCTGGCGCTTTGCATGCCTGTAGAGAATTATGCAGCAGCCTATCCGGTACAGGAGCGATTGACCGGCCTGTGCGAGCAGCCCTACGGGCAGAGGCTCCGTTTCTCCTATGACGGAAAAACAGTAACAGAGGAGGAAATCAAAGACTGGCTCCGGCGCCTGCAGGCCGTTCTTGCAAAACTGGACGGTGATGAGGCGGGGGCTGCCCTTACCGCTGCCAGAGAACAGCTGGAAGATCTGGACGCTGCCAGCATAGATCTCGAGCACATCAGAGAACTCTTCCAGACAGCCGGCATTGCATCAGATTCTGCCCGTATCACGGACAGCCTGGAAGTGGTAAAAGCCTTTAACAGACTCTATGAAAATGTTGAAAAAGCGGATACTGCAGCTGCCAGTTATTTCGCTGAAACAGGACTTGATATGCATGATCCAGCTGTCATCGAGGAACTGGATGTCCTTTGCAGGAGTCTGGCACCGCAGGGTCTATCTGCGGACACAGCTTCCCCCGAGGAAGCCCTTGCGGCAGCCATGGAGGCGGAGCATGTTTTGCAGGAAGCAATTCCTTACATGCCTGTGTTCGCCGCCTGGTTCCCGCAGAAGGACTTTGCCGGCATGTCTCTGCAGGACTTTTATACCTGCGCAGACCGCTGCAGGGATACGGAAGCCCTGAGCAGCTGGCTGCACTACGCGGATATCGAAAGGCAGTGCCAGGCGCATAGCCTGATGCCTTTCCTGGAGTATGCCGGCCAGAATGAACTGGATCTGGAAGGCATGCAGCTGGTCTACCGCAAGGCATTTCTTTCCAAATGGGTTATGGACAGCATACAGGCAGGCGGCCTGTATGAGCTTCTCCGCTTCAGCGCAGAAGCCCACGAGCAGACCATCGAGGCCTTTCAGAAGGATTCCGACACAGTCCAGTCTGTGGTTCGTGCCCGCCTGTCCAGCCAGCTTTCCGGGCAGAAGCCGTCCGGTTTCCGTCAGCTGGTCGGAGCTCTGGATGAGATTTCAATCCTGCGCAGGGAAGCTGGTAAAAAGAGCCGCATCATGCCTCTGCGCCGCCTGTTCAAGACCATTCCAGGTCTTTTGGGAAAGCTCAAGCCCTGTTTTATGATGTCTCCCCTGTCCGCAGCGTATTTCCTGGATTCCGACCGGTATGATTTTGATATGGTCATCTTCGATGAGGCCTCCCAGATTCTGCCGGAGGACGCAGTCGGGGCGATCTACCGGGGTCGGCAGGCTATCATTGCCGGAGATACCCGTCAGCTGCCGCCGACCAGCTTCTTCACGGCTGCTGCCAAAAATATAGAAGAACTGGACTGGGATGAGGATTCGGATGAATACTATCCCGACGTTGTCAGCGAATCGCTGCTGGATGAAGCGGGTGTTAGCCTGCCCCAGTGTACCCTGCTCTGGCATTACCGGAGCAAGGACGAGTCCCTGATCGCCTTTTCGAATAAGGAGCTCTATGAGAACCGCCTGATCACCTTCCCCAACAGCAGGCTTAGTCCGGACAAGGGACTGGAATACATCTACGTGGAAGATGGCGTTTATGAAGGCGGCGGCAAAAATCACAATGTCCGGGAGGCAGAGGTTTGCGTATCTCTCCTGCAAGAGCATCTGAAGACCCATCCGGACCGCTCGCTCGGCATCGTTGCCTTTTCGGAAAAGCAGCAGGCAGAGATCGAGAACGCGGTCAACCGCTTCCGCCTGCAGAACCTTGAGTATGAGAGTTTCTTCGATGAGAATCAGGAGGAGCCCTTCTTTGTGAAGAATCTGGAAAATGTACAGGGTGATGAGCGCGATACCATCATCTTCAGCATTTGCTACGCCAAAAACAGCCAGGGCAGAATGTACCAGCGGTTCGGCCCGCTCGGCGCAGCCGGCGGCGAACGACGTCTCAACGTAGCCATCACGCGAGCCAAATACAATATCAAGCTGGTCGGCTCTATCCAGCCGACTGATATCGTAGTAAAAGAAGGAACCAGCGCAGGCGTTCGCATGCTCCGCGACTACATGCAATATGCCATTGAAAACAGCTACCATGTGCCTGAGGGGAGCGACCAGGTGTGGACCGGCGAAGCTTTTGCCGACGAGGTCGCAGATTATATCACAGGTCTCGGCTATTCCCTGCGGCGTGAAATTGGCCAGTCCGCCTGCAAGGTCGATATCGGCATCGTCAATCCTCAAAACGACATGGAATACCTTGCCGGCATCGAGTGTGACGGCAGTCACTATCATTTTGCCAGAACCGCCTATGACAGGGATGTACGGCGCAGATCCGTCATGACCAGTATGGGCTGGAAGCTCCACCATGTCTGGGCGATGAGCTGGTATCTGAAGCCGGAAGAGGAGAAAAAGAGACTGAAAGACTTCCTTGACCGGGTGACCGCAGGCATCGAAGCAGAGGAGACATCTGCAGAGTTAAATATGCAGGCTGAGGAGACTGGGATTGACGACCTGACCATGCAGATCGACAACAGCAGCGAAATCACGACCCTCCGTTTTGATGAGTATCAGGAGGCAGATCCGCTGACGCTGGAGATGGCGGAAGGCAGCAGCGACGAGGCGTATTGGCTGGCACAGGTTCAGTATATTCTGGAAGTCGAACAGCCGGTTCACAAAAAGGAAGTTTACCGTCGGATGTGCCCTGCTCTTGACGCAGCCAAGGTAACGGCTGTGGTCAAACATATCACAGACCAGTGCCTGGACCACCTGATCGAAGAAGAGATTGCGGAAGAAAGAGGAGAGTTCCTCTATCTGAAAGGGGCAGAAAAGATCAGCCCCCGCAGACCTGCGGAGGGAACAGAAGCCAGAGAAATCGATTTGATCGCCCAGGAAGAGATACAGGCAGGGTTCCTTGCGATTCTCAAGTATTCGCTAGGCCTTACAAGAGAAGAACTGCTCCGCGAATGCACCCGCCAGTTTGGCTATGCCCAGTCCGGCCCCCGGATCAAGATCAGATTGGAGGAGGTCCTGGACGATATGCTGGCCCGGGCGGATGTCAAAGAGTCAGATGGCAGACTATATCTGACAGAAGAGGAGGCATGACAAAATCATGGAACCGATTTTATATATGGAGAAAGAATATACAAATGCCGCGGAACTAATCACGGCGATGGAAGAGAGCTGGCAAGGCGGGGCAGGGATCCTCGCCTTCCTGAAAGAAACCTGTGAGAAGGAAGACGCATTTTTCCAGGACAAGTATGTATTTCCCATGCTCGCCCGCCTGCTGCAGGAGGATGGCACCTTTACCTTTGACGAGTCAATTTTTGTGAATCTGACAGAGCTGACCTCCTACCTGCAGATGATCGCCGACCAGTCTGTCAGCAAGTTCAAGAGCAAAGGCGCCAAGCTTTTCCTTGACAAGACCCACCTGGATCCCGTCTTCGCCGGCTGGCTTTTGCAGCAGGGAAACCTGTGCGGCCTGCAGCAGTGGGTGAAGCGTTGGGAAACACTGCAGTAGTAAATGCATCTTTGGGAAACAAAAGAAAAATCAAAAAGAAAGATATTATATCTTGACATTTGAGACAATCTGATGCATAATATTGTGGTGACGGCGTGTGGCTCAGTTTGGTAGAGCGCTACGTT
>CAMMZE010000022.1 GCA_946529195.1 uncultured Lachnospiraceae bacterium | reverse complement strand
TCCGGCAAGCAGTATCTGCAGCAGATCCGTATCGCCCTGGAAGTTCTGCACAGCCGCAGACATTCCGAAGAGATCCGCAGTCTGGTCAAAGGCCTCATGATCGAGAGCTACCTGGTAGACGGCAGCCAGAGCATCGGCGGCGGCGTATTCGGCCAGTCCATCACCGATCCATGCCTGGGCTGGGAGAAAACAGAAGAACTGATCTGCAGCATCGCAGACCAGCTCTGATTTCCTTGCTATTATTCTTTTTCAATCTCCGTCACCGTCAGCAGCCGGTCGGAGACCTGAAACTTCACATTATAACCGGCAAAAGCCATACCGTAGACCCTGGATGCCTCACTTTGGTATCCAGGTCTCGGATCGTGAGACAGGACCTTCAGGAGGGCCTGTCTTTTTTCTTCTGGAATCTTTTCCAGCAGATCCTCCGGGCAGTCTACCTGCAGGCTGTAATCCCGAAAGCGGTCTGCGAAACCGGCTCTGGCATCCGGATGGGAATCCGAATGAGTCTGGTAGGGTTTGATGTCGATGATGGGGGTACCGCTTAAAAGATCTGCACCTGCCACATGGAGGATAGGCCCTTTTGGCGTATCCCACTCGATCCGCTCCAGTTTAACAGACGACAATCCTACCGGGTTGGGCCGGTTGGGCGACCGTGAGGCAAACACCCCCACACGCTCATTGCCCCCCAGTCTGGGCGGGCGGACCATCGGCGACCAGGTCTCCCTTTCCGGTGTTTCGGAAAAATGCCAGATCAGCCAGATGTAATCATAGGCCTCCAGTCCGCGGAGTGCATCCGGATTCCGGTACTCCCTGGTAAAGACAATCTGTCCTTTCAGGTCCGGAACCAGATTGCTCTGCCTGGGGATGCCGAACTTTTCCTCAAAATCAGTATAGATATGCGCAATCGTTTTAAAAGTCATATCATTTATCCACTTTTCTATCGGGCGACCTTGTTGATAATCGATCCAATGGCCTCGATCCGGCACTCCACCAGGTCTCCTGCCTTTAAGAACTTAGGAGGCACAAAGCCCATGCCAACTCCCGCCGGGGTGCCCATAGCAATGATGGTACCCGCACGCAGAGTCATTCCCTGAGACAATTCACTGATCACATGATCAATATCAAAAATCAGCAGGTCTGTTGTGCTGTCCTGACGCAGTTCCCCGTTAACATATGACTGGATTTTCAGTACCGGAGGATAGGGGATGCTGTCTGCAGTCAGAATGCATGGGCCAATAGGGGTGAAGCCATCCAGGCTCTTGCCGAAATACCACTGCTTGTGCTGGGTCTGCACATTTCTGGCACTGACATCATTGAGCACGGTATATCCGAAAACATAATCTCTGGCCTCTTCTTTGCTGACCCCGCAGGCGTCCTTTCCAATGATCACGGCAAGCTCTGCCTCATAATCCAGACTGTCTACCAGATCTGCATGGGCCGGGATATTCCCATAAGGATCTGTCGCCTCATTCACCCGCTTGGAAAAATAGACTGCGTAAGGTCTCTCCCCGCCGAAAGCTTCCTTCTTATAACGGGCAGACTCCACCGCATGAGCCATATAATTGATTCCCAGGCAGATCACATCCTGCTCCGGATGGGTAATGGGCGCCTTCAAAGCAGCATTCTCCAGCAGAATGGGTCCATCCGTCATCTGACAGTCCGGATCTTCACTCTCAGGCCTCACTGTCTCAGAGACCTGAGCCGCTGTCTTAAGAGTCAGCTCCTGCAGCGCCGCAAAAAGATCTGCATCCATTCTGCGGATCAGTCCGACCATATCCTCATTTAAAACGCCGGCCGCCTCAGTCGGGTAGATCCACTTCTCATCCGCGCTGAGCACGCCTGTACGAACCTTGCCATTGATCTCATAGCTAACCAGTTTCATCTCATTTTCCTCCCATCATGACTAAAATATAGTCCATTTTTTACTTTGCAGTCAAGTTGTTTACTCCTCCTGGCCGGATTTCATCCTGCAAAACAGAAATCCACCCCCCTTTACCCTGGACAAAAGCCTGTGCTATACTATATTCAACATGATGATTACAGTTTAAAGGAGGTACCCGGTATGAAACTGCCTGAGATGAAATTGAGCGAATCCCGAATCCTTCAGAACAGGCTGATGGTCAAAGAGAAACTGCCCATTGCCTACGCTGCCATTTTGGCAGAGGAAGCCCTTCACCGCTTCGATCCCCGCGTCCTGGAAGGCGTCCGCCTTTGGATGAATGATGAACTGACCTCTGACTTTGCAGTAGAGGACGCTTCTATTGGGGAAATCGAAGAATACTTCGGTCTGACCGGTTTTTCCGCTCTCTGTCTTATGGATATCTATCTGAAGGATCCCGACTTCGTCCAGTATGGCGTCATGTGGTTTGAAGGGAGGTACTCCTGATGTTTGGGAAGAAAAAAGGAAAAAAGCTAAGCCCGAAAGCCGATGAGCTGAAACAGATCAGCCAGGACAACCTCTACCTCTATTTTACTAATGATAAGTGGGACAATATGGACAGTCAGGGCCGTCTGGCAGTCCTTCAGGAAATAGAAAACCGGCGTGCGGCAGCTGACGGACGCAGCCCCCTCAAAGTAAGGATTGGTGCGGAAAAAGACTTCTCTGATCCCGATCTTTATGGTATCCATTTTCCCGGGCTTCATGAGATCCATCTCAACTACCGATGGTTTACTGACAAAACTTACCGGTTCGGCGGCGCCTCTGCGCTGGAAACACTACTCCACGAAGGACGTCATGCTTATCAGTCTTTTCTTACACAAAAAAATGTTGAGGACGACTCTCCCGATATCCTCAAGGAGTGGCTCTCCTCCGATGCAGCTTACATTGACGGCGGAGTTCTTTATGCACTCCAGTCAATCGAAGATGACGCCAGGCGTTTTGCCCGTCGTGAGCTTACAAAAATCATGAACAATCTGCTCCTTCGCGGCGTCAACTGCCCTGAGTTTTTCTACCAGTATCAGGAAATCCTTCAGCGGGAAGACTATTTTATCCGTATTGCAAAAGAGTATCTTACCCTTGATGATCTTAATCATTATGAGGATCTTATTCTCCAATACCTGAAAAAAATGCGTCCTGACATGAATATAGATGACATTTCCCTTTTTGATGGCGCAAGACTGATCCTGGATACTGATCTGAATGACACGAGTGACCTGATCAATCTTCTTGAGAAACTAGACCAGATGGCTGACGCCAAGCTTGGTAAGCTGCAGGAGGACAATCTGAACCGGATGACAAATCTGAATAAGATGAGGTAAAAACAGACTATGAAAACACCGCCCGGCATTCTCTGCATGGATGATTCAGAATATAGGGGAGCCAGGATCCTGATCATCGAAAAAGTTCCCGCTTTTCTCGAGGATGATCCTGTATCTGAGATTCTGGCCAAATGCCGCCAGTCCTCAGCTTCCGTGGAGCTTCTGGCTGTCTCTGACAGCCAGATTGCCGGAAAATTGAATATATCGCTGATCTTCCGCAGGACGGGTGCACATCCCTATGCGATCCTGCGGGATCTTGACGCCCTTGTCCTTTCTGTCAGAAACTCTCTGCAGCAGAGAGGCTTTTTGTGCGCCGTGATTCCACAAGGCATGACTGCGAAGGAGCAGCTCTCCCTCCCCGAAGGGAAGCGGGTGGCCAGTGTCTGCTTCTATCCGCCGGAGGGTGCTTCCGACAAGATCAAAGGATACGTTCCCGGTCAGTACCGGTCTGCCGGCATGCCTCCGGTTGACCTGGCCGGTCTGATGCCTGTCCTCGCTTCTCATCCCGGCAGCCTGCTCATTCTCCAGGCTAACCCGACCCGTATTTATGCGCAGGAGAAAAAGGTCATCCAGTCACAGTACACAAGACTCACTGCCATAGAGAAAGTCCCCATGGCCAAAACTGCTGCTGAAGTCTACAAGTCTTATCAGACACTTTCAGAAGATCCGGGCGGCGTATGGCAGATCAGTTTTCTCGGGGCCGGCACTTCTGCCTATACCAGCGATCTTACAGCCAGAGCGTCCCTTTGCAGCATCCGGGCCAGCCATTTTTCTTTCACGATGCCGCCCTCCGGAACCTGGATTTACCTGGGCGACAAACTACTGGCCAATACTGTTTTCCGCCAGGGACACGAGGCAGAATACCGCGAGAAGCTCCCGGCAGCCGTTTATCGTCTGACACACCTTTGTTCACTCAGCGACTTTGCCGGATCTTTCCCTGTCCCTCAGGATCTGTCCGGGATCGGCGGTCTGGAAATCAATCATATCGTCAGCTCGTCAGAGCCCTTACCAGAATCCATGGCCCGGCCGGATGGGATCCATCTGGGCCGGTATCAGAAAACAGGCCAGGATATCTATATTTCCGTCAAGGACCTGACCCGTCACGGTATTATTACCGGAAAACCGGGAAGCGGCAAGACGGTCTTTGCCCTGGGCCTGCTCTATCTTCTGCAGAAACATGAAAACCACTATCCTTTCCTGGCTTTTGAACCTGCCAAAAAGGAATACCGGAGTCTTTTGGAGCTGATCCCGGACCTGCAGATCTATACACCCGGAAACCAGGGGCTTTCTCCCCTCTATCTCAATATCTTTCTGCCGCCCAAAGGGGTAACCAGGGAGCAATATCAGCCTGTTGTAGAGAGCATTTTCAGTCTGGCTGTCACCATGACCCATCCTCTGGATGTCATCTTTCCCCAGGTTATCTCACGCTGTTATGCCCGCTACGGCTGGAGACCGGACAGCACCAGAGACGACAAGGGAGTCCGCATCTTCGGTCTGCATGAGTTCATCTGTGAGTTCAGAAGATTTGCCCGTGGAAACTACGGCTACAATCAGGATGATCTGCACAACATAGAGACCGGCGGTCTGGTCAGACTCGAGGAACTGCGGAGCCAGCCCTTCTTTGATACCAATGAATCCATTGATATTGAGACCTTGCTCACGCGCCCTACTGTCATTGAGCTGGATGCCCTCTCCAACAATCGCCAACGCGCCGTTGTAATGGGAACCCTGCTCTTCCAGATCATGGCATTCCTGCGGCAGCGGGGTACCTCCTCCTCGGGACTGCGGAATCTGATTCTGATTGATGAAGCGCACCTGCTCCTGGATCAGAATGAATCTGGAAATCAGGGCAGCTCGGGAACTCCGCAGGCACAGAGCACAGTCCTGGAGCAGCTGCAGAATATGATCCTGATCCTGCGTGCCTATGGAACCAGCATGATCTTTGGCGACCAGTCTGCAAGCCGTCTGTCATCCTCCATCGTCGGCAACGTAAATCTGAAAATGATGTTCCGTATGGACAGTCTGGCAGACCGGCAGATTCTGAGAGAAGAAGCAAAAATGACCCAGGAAATGACAAACAGTATGATCTCGCTTCCTTCCGGCCACGCCTACATGTCCTGTGACCAGATCTCTGATCCGGTCTATCTCGTTGTGCCCAATTATGAGGAAAACCTGCACTTAAACAAGCAGCTTCCGGATGATCTCATTCGCCGGCATATGAATGTCAGCCTGTCGGCTCCTTACTATCAGTGCAGCATCTGCCCTCAGTGCAAGGGCCGGTGCGATTACGCCACACGTAAGGATGCGCACTTTATTGCAGGGCAGCTGATGGATCACCCCTTCATCCAGCAGACACTGGATCAGCAGGTCAGCGCTTCCGTTGATCTGCCCGACTTTCTCTGGAAACAGCTTCCGCAGGCTGCCAAAGAAATTGCGGAGAAATTCTTTATAGAAACATCTGATTTCCCCCGTCTTGCCGCCTGCGCCCGTGTTCATATGATCCGGGAGCTCCTGCTCCGCCCCGAATGTCTGGTCGCAGAAGAAGTGCTCATGACAGAGCCGGAGGAAGAAGAATCAGAATAAACAAAAGACACGGTACCCGCCCTGTTGGCCGGTACCGTGTTTTTAATCATATTCAAATATGCCCTGCAGAGCATCCGAGATATCCATCACACTGGCATATGTCAGCCGATCTACCCTGTGGCATCCTCTTGCAGCCGGGTCGATCAGCTTGATTTGTTCACAGATCGCCGTTCCACTTGTTCCGTTGATTCCCACTGATTGGATATGCAGCGGTCCGGACGCAACATCTTTTAAAAATGGACATACGTGAAACACATTTGCTGCCCGGATAAAGGCATTATTGCTTATGATAAGAAAATGATCCTTGAAGCCATTGATGTTTATGATATCTCCCTGAAATAAATCTGTCATCAGACCATTTCCTTTCCTGCAGGTTCACCCCAATCGTAGTCACAAATCGTTATTTTTCCGTCATGTTCTGCAAGTCTTTCCTCAAAAGAACGGTGTCTGGGAATCTTTCTCAGCACAATCACATTCTCTGAAATCTCGGCCTCTAAAACATCCGACAAAACCATATTTGCCTTTTCCAGCATGCTTTTTGTCAGACGGACTCCCTGACTGTTTCCCCATGGTCTTATAATGATTTGTTCTGCCATTTTCATCACCTCGTTATAACGGTATATACATTATAACATAGAACTGTTTTTTTGCCTAGATTATCCTTAGAAAAAGAAGAACTTCTTTTTGGTCAGACGTTCCAAACTCTGTGCTGCGACTACAAGTCCCTGGTCAGATGACTTATCATACCACTCTATGGCCAGCTTTTTATTTGTGCCGCCAATCACTCCAAGGCCTTTTTCATAGCAGCAGCCCAGCATGTACTGGGCATACATATCCCCATCCTCTGCCTTCTGCAGGAGCCAGTCCCTGGCCTTCACGCAGTATGGATGCGCCATGGTATTATCCTTCAGATTTCCCCAGCCATTTGCATAGCTGATGCCTATCCCGGCACAACCGCCCGGATAACCGGCATCAGCAGCCCTGTGAAACCATTCATTGGCTGCATAATAATCGACCTCAAGGCCAATCCCGTACTGGTAACACCTGCCAAGATGATACTGGCCTTCTGCAGAGCCGCTCTCTGCCGCCTTCCGGTACCACTGCGCAGCCGTCTTTCTGTTCTTCGTTACGCCAATTCCCTTTTCGTAGTGCTCTGCAAGTATGATCTGGTCCTCTGCCGTTCCGACTGCCGCAGCCTTTTTATACCAGTTAAAGGCTTCTTTTCTGTTTCTCAGAACCCCCCGACCCGTTTCACAGCACAGGGCAACCATGCGAATTGCCTCGAGATTTTTTTGCTGTGCAGCTTTCAGCCAGCAGGCAAATGCCTCCTCCGGCATCCCGTCTTTGCTGTATTTCCACCCCTTCTCATACAAGGAATCAGCAGACTCCTCCTCCGAAGAAGCGCTTTCTTTCTTCGTTTTATTCTTTGCGGCAGTTTTTTTCGCAGGCTTCGCTGCTGTCTTTTTTGCAGTCTTCTCTGCTGTTTTGGGAACTGTCGCTGCAGCTGACTTGCTGATCATTTTGCCGGCACTTTCATTCTTCCAGGCGTTCCATGTCCGGTTTTCCTCCGCCAGGCCTCGGAGTCTGTCTTTTTCTTCTCCCTCCTTACAGAGTCTGACCGCAAGTTTATATAAGACTTCTTCTTCCAGCTTTACTTCTGAATGTACGATCTGTCCTATGCCGGAAACCTTTTTTTGAGCGCAAAGCGCTGCCAGATGCAGATCAGCCTGCTCCAGATGCAGCCCGGCTTCTGTCAGCTGTTCATATTTTTCCTCTACTTTTTCATAGTTTCCCAGAGAGAGCCAGATGGTCAGCTGATTTCTTACAATGTCAAACTCTGCTGGGATGTTTTCTTTCACGATCATCTTTTCTTTTCCGGGCACTGCCTGTTTCCCGGATTTCAGGAGAAATGACAGACCGGCCAGCAGTTCATCGTGTGCTTTCACCCCGTCAAAAATGGCCTGCTTATTGGGATTGAGCGCCTTGGGAATCTCTTTTGCCTGCATGCCCTTGGCCAGATAGCAAACCAGGAGTCTGTCCGTCTTTCCGGTCTTTTCCTTCTCACTGCGCTGCAGCCACTGGAACCTGGACCACTCGTTTTTGACCCACTGGGCATTCATATTTTCCGGATTGGTTCCGACTACAATCATAGCCTTTGCAGACATAAGAGCTGATATGATATAAGGCTCATACTCCTGACCTGCCGGAATCGTTGTCCGCCTGGAATTGAACACGCGAAGCCCCTGATCGGTCAGGAAATCATAAAGGTCTGCTGCCACATCACTGTCAGAGGTATAGTGCCCATCCCGGTTCTGCTTGACACTGATGAAGACATCATACTGCACCCGATCTTTGAGCAGCCGATACTTGTCCAGGATCCGATCGATCTGTTCCAGATGGTCCAGGTAATATCTCCTGTTTTCTGCTGTCAGATTCTGTTCCATATCTCTTCGAATCGACATCTCTGCCGGATCTGTCAGATCCGGATTCAGGATGATGGGAATCATTCTGCCTTCATCATCTTTTTGATAGGTCAGGCAATAATGGCACATGACAAGACGCCAGTAAACTTCCGCGTCATCATTTCCCCTTGTCAGAACCTTGCGGTAATATTTCTCCGCCTTGTCAAACGCTTTATCATGCTGAAACCCTTCCGCCTGACGATAGAGCTTCTGCATTTCTTTTAGTTTATCTTTGGTATACTGTCCCCGGAAAGCCTCCAGTGTCTGCTGGTGCTGGCCCGCTGCCTGCTGCAGCTGACTGACTTTTTGACGTGTTTCTCTCTGCCCCTCCAGCAGCTGGCCCGCTGATACCTCGATCTCGTTCAGACGCTGCAGGTCTTCCTTCCGGATCTGCTGGCTCCAGGACACGAAATCATTCATGACCGACTGTCGTTTCTGTGCATCCATATCAATCTGCTGCAGATGAGCCGCAATCTCCTGCATGGTGCTCATACGGGCAAAAATATCCTCCTGGGAGCTGACCAGTTTGGCTGCAATGTCCTTCATAAACTGCAGATTTTCAAGTTCTTCGCCTTGGTCTGCTGCCAGCACATGCAGGATTTTTCCGAGAGCATCCTGTTCATCACGAATCTCCCCCAGAGAAGAAAGCGCAGCAAACAGACGGTCATCGGCCGCCTGTTTCTCTTTTTCTGCCCTTGCCAGCTGTTTTTTGACAAGAGCATTTTCCTCTTCCGTCTTTTTCATGCGGATCAGTTCATTCTCAAACTTTGCCGTCATGAGCGTCTGTCCGCACCACTCGCACTTGATCAGCTGCTGACCGCTGTGATAATACACATCTCCGCCGCAGTAGATACAGCGCGCCTTCATCTTCTCTATCATACATTCTCCTTGGGACTTCTTCTGCTGTCTGCTCAGAAAAACCACTTTTTCTTTGTCAGTTT